>CAMWJD010000072.1 GCA_947174515.1 uncultured Porphyromonadaceae bacterium | reverse complement strand
CTTTTCAAGCTGCTTGAATTACATTATCGTTTAATTTCTGTGAGCTACTTATTAAAATTCATGGTATATGAGAAAGGTTGTTGTGGCAATGGATTCTATGAAAGGGTGTCTGGATTCGCTTTCCGCTTCCCGGGCTTTGGCTGACGGAATAACTAACCATCGGACTGATGTTATGGCTGTATGTGTACCTGTTGCCGATGGCGGTGAGGGGACCGCAGCTGCACTCGCAGATGGCGACAACAATTTCACTAAACAGATTTCTAAGGTGACCGGACCTCAAGGGACGGAGATTCTTGCGGAGTGGTATCTTGATGTAGTATCCGGCACTGCATTTATCGATATGGCTTCAGCTTCAGGGCTTGCGCTTATTTCAGAGAATGAGAGGAATCCACTGCATACGACTACATTCGGAGTAGGGGAGCTGGTTTTGTATGCAGTCGGAGCCGGGGCAAAAAAAGTTATGCTTGGTTTAGGAGGTTCAGCTACAGTAGATGCCGGACTGGGAGCGTGCCAGGCTATGGGGCTAAAAATTCTTGATAATGATGGAAATGAGTTGCCGATACCATTTATCGGCGGGATGCTACAGCAAGTATCAGGGTTTAATGAACAAGAATTAAGTTGGCTGAGGGAGATCGAGATTTTTCTCCTGTGCGATGTTACAGCACCTTTTACCGGAGAGACAGGGGCTGCCCGAGTCTTCGGACCTCAAAAAGGAGCGACCCCGGAAGATGTGGAGTTTTTAGAGGGGGGGATGGAGAATGTGAGAGAACTGATTATATCAAAAAAGGGCCAGGATCTGAATGATGAGGCTGGAAGCGGGGCATCCGGAGGAATGGCGGGTGGATTGATGGCATTTGCCGGAGGAAAGATAATGATGGGTGCTCCGATGATTCTTGAAGCCATCGGTTTTGACAAAATATTAGAGGATGCGGATATGATTCTGACCGGAGAGGGAAGTTCCGACGGGCAGACACTTATGGGGAAGATACCGTATGAGATACTTCAGAGTGGCAAGAGGAAAAATATCCCGGTCTGGCTTGTAGCAGGGTGTGTGAAGGACCGGGATGCTCTTTTGGATGCGGGTTTTGAAAAGGTGGTATGTATCAATTCTTCAGAGAATGCTGAGAGGAGCGGCACGGTAGGGAGGAATCCAATGGAGCCGGAGGTGGCGAAGAAAAGGCTGTTTTCAATGATAAATGATAAAGTGATCTTAGTCTTAGGTATTCAGAAGACGGGGACTAAATGAGGAAGAGAACGATGAGGGAGGAGAAGACGAGGGTGATGTTGGCAACGGCGTAGGTAATGGTGAAGGAGAGGTTGGGGACGTCGGAGCCGAGGGCATTCTGAATTGCTCCTATCGATGCCACGCTGCATCTTGCACCTGCCACGCATCCTAACACTTCCGGGGTGGAGAATCTGAAAAGGCGGTGGGCTATAAAGACGTTTATGACGATGCTAAGGAAAGTCAGAAGCAAGCCAATACCGACTATCGCGATGCCTGCCTCATGGAGTCCTGCCATCATGGCGCTTCCCGCAGAAAGTCCTAAGACAGAGATAAACATATTCACGCCGAGATTATTGAGGATCCATAGGGCTGAGGAGGGGATGTGTCCGAAAGATGGGCGCTTCGATCGTAGCCATCCGAGCACAAGACCTGAGAAGAGGGCACCGACGCTCACACCCAAAGCCATAGGGATGCCATTGATATTGATAGATAATGCTCCCACGATACAGCCTATTGCAATGCCTAAACCTACAAAAACCATATCTGTGACATTTGTGTCGCGGTCAGCATATCCGATCCGGTCGGCAGCCGCCGCCACATCGCAGGGCCATCCTACAAGGGTAATGACATCTCCACCACTTAATTCCGTGTTATTCTTGACGGGTAGCGACAAACCGTTTCTTTTCAATGAGGCGATGGCAATGCGGTCCATGTATTCCCGAGAGCGCAATTGCCCGAGGGTGATACCGTCTGCATCTTTGGATGCTATGGTGACAGGTGTACGTTCGGCACCGAAATTCAGCAGTTCTTGATCAGCAACCTCTGGACCGGGAGGAGAGGGGAGTGCAGCCATCTCCTCAGAGCGTCCACCCAATACGATATGATCACCATGAGAGATCCGCACATCAGGAGAAGGATCTGTGATAACCCCGTCGATGCGTGCCCTGACAAATACCATGCGCACATTCATGGATCTATAATGTTCCCTGATTTCTGCCGGGGTACGTGGAGAGTCAAAGAATGGATCAGCAGCCTCATATGCGCGATACACAACCGGACGACGCGCCGGAATCATACCAGGACCAAGAGGGGTGTCAGATCCTTCGAGTCTCTGCTCCATATCAGCCACGTCAGCCTGAACTTTCTTCAATCCGCCTATCATCTTCGGAGCCATGGAGGAGAGGAACCATGCAGTGAAGACTGTGCCAAGAACGTATGTGGCTGCATAGCATGCCGGAATCAGTTTAAGAACATGCTCACGTGTAGACTCATCCATCGGCATCCCCTTTAATGTGTCGGTCATCAAACCCAATGATGCTGACGCATTCTGAGAGCCGGCAAAAAGTCCGGCAGCCACTCCCTTGCTATAGCCAAGAAGTTCTGCAGCCAAAACCACGACACCTGCACTGACAAGAGCTGCGACAGCGGCGAATGCCACTATCTTCACTCCATTTCCCTTGAAAGCACGGAAAAACTGGGGTCCTACACCGTAGCCTACAGAAAACAGAAAGAATAGAAAAAATACGGTCTTGACCATATCGGGGATGACGATATCGAGCTGACCGATGATTACGCCTACTATAAGAGTTGCGGCTACCGATCCGAGAGAAAAAGAGCCGAAACGGATCTTCCCGAGCCAGAAACCGAGTCCAAGAGTGAGGAAGAGAGGTATGAGGGGGTGGGATTGTAGGAAAGTCATATCAATGATTTTTTTAATGTTATAAATGATCAATTCTCTATCACTCTTAATTCAAATATTTCATTCAAATTATTATTTGTATATTTAGAGGAAGCGGGAGAAGAGGATGTAGGCGGAGATGAGGGAGGCGATACAGAGAACTTCGAAACATAATTTTTCTGTTTTGGTGAAGAGAGGGATATCCTGTTTCTGGCGTTCCCGATGAGTCTTGATGTAGAAACCTATACCGAGCAGATAGAAGAGAGAGGTCAGAAACATGTTGAGCAACCCTCCGGAATATGCCATCCAAAGACAAAAGGCTGCCGTTATCACTGCGATAGTCATAATCCTCCAGTTGTCGGCTTTCTTTATTAAGAAAAGACCTGTGAAGAAATAACCTGGAATGATCATGAGTCCTGTGATATGAAGAGCTGCGAGATAGACATCGTCAGCCATAGCCACCATCACGAGGAAGATATTCATCACCACACTTGATGCAAAAAGCCCGAAAGTCGGCATATTATGACGGTTGACCTTACTGAAGGCTTTAGGAAGAATACCGACAAGGGATGCTTCGTATGGCACCTGAGCCACTACAAGAGTCCATGCCACCCATCCCCCGAGAAGAGATATAATCACAGCAGAGATCACAAACCAATATGCCCATTCGCCACAAGTCTCACGGAGGATATAAGCTATCGATGGATCCGGCAGATCGGCAAGCTGTGCCCTTGCGAGGAGACCATAGCTTAGAAGAGAAACCGCCATGTACAGGGCAAGGGAAATAAGGAAACCTGCGATGCCAGCCTTACCGACATCAGAGCTTTTCTTTGCTCTCGCCGACATCATGACAGCCCCTTCAACGCCGAAAAAGCAGAATAAAGTGACCATCATCGTCTCCTTCACCTGCTGCCATGTGACGCCCACACCGGATACCGCTCCCCAGACATCGGTCTCATAAAGGCGAGCCTTGAAGAAAATGACGAGAATTGTGATGATGAAAACAAGCATCAGCACCTTTACAGCGGCAAGAAGGTTATTTACAAATTTTGCAGTCCTTATGCCACGCGCCACAATGAAAAACATCACCCAGATAAGCACAGTGCCGAAAGCGATGGTTTCCCATCCATGTCCAAGAAGATCAGGGAAAAAAGCACCGAAAGAGTCATTGAGCATGACGGCGTATGCCACATTGGAGAAAGCTGTGCAAAGCCAGTAGCCCCAAGCGATGTTGAAGCCGGCATATCTTCCAAAGCCCGCAAGAGCATACTGATATATTCCGGCATTGTATTGAGGATAGCGATCGCTGAGCCATTTGAAGGCAAGCACAAGAGGCAGTATACCCATGGACGTGACAATCCACGACAGCCAGACTGCGCCAGGGTTGGCGACATGAGCCATATTCTGGGGGAGGTTGTAGATGCCTGTTCCCACCATCAGACCGAAGACGAGGGCTGTCAGTCCCCAGAAACCGAGTTTTCCGCTTGAAAGCATAGTTTATAAAGGATTCGTTTGAAAAATACAATATTATAACAAATATTTTCAAAAAAATCATTAATTTTGCACTCAAAAATTTGGATAGAAAATGAAATCGGCATTGTTGACAGTGGGATTGCTAATAATCTCAAATACGTTTATGACCTTTGCATGGTATGGACATCTGAAGATGCAGTCGCTTGGATGGATAAAGAGTTGGCCATTATTTGCAGTGATTCTTCTATCTTGGGGTATCGCTCTATTGGAATACTGCTTTATGGTGCCCGCCAATAGGATGGGATATGTGGAGAATGGAGGGCCGTTTTCCATGATGCAGCTTAAGGTGGTGCAGGAGGTGATTACTTTGACGGTATTTACGGTAATATCTGTATTTTTTCTATCGGGAGAGAAATTGCATTGGAATCATATAGCTGCATTCCTTTGTCTTGTGGGTGCCGTGTTTTTTGTGTTTATGCCTACGGGTAAATAATGGTTGAGAAATGCACGGCATGAAGCGGAGATATCTTCGCGAGTGCAAACATACGGATTTAAATATAAAGGACGCACTCCCGGTGCGTCCTTTAAATATGTCGTTAATCCTTTTAAGTGGAGGCTTGAAAGCCTCCTGTCGCATATTAGATTGTAGGGGTAGAATCGGAGTCTGAAAGCTTTGAGGGCGCCGGGTCTTTGAAAAGACCGGAGAGGTATTTTTCATTTATGCGCTGCATGAATTCCCAGAAGTTAGGAACGAAGAGTGTGCCGATTAAGGCATTCATGGCCATACCGAATACGACTGCCGTGCCAAGTTCGATCCTGCTGTTGGCTCCCGCTCCAGTCGCAAACATCATCGGCATAACTCCGAATACGAATGCAAGCGCAGTCATCATGATCGGACGGAATCGGATCACCCCGGCATCATGGGCAGCATCTTTGATCGACTTTCCGCTCTTTCGGAAATCCATTGCATATTCTACAATCAGAATGGCATTTTTTGCCGACATCCCTATCAGCAATATCAATCCGATTTGAGTGTAGACACTGATGGATTGACTCATGCAGATACATCCGAGAATGGTGCCCAGTATTGCGATAGGAGTGGCGAGGATTACTGCAATCGGGTCGGTCCAACTCTCATATTGCGCCGCAAGCACGAGGATAGTCATGATGATCGCGAATATGAAGACGAAAGTGATTGTAGTGCCTGATTGAGTTTCCTGGTATGCTATTCCCGTCCATGCATAGGAATAATTCTTGCCCAGTGTTGATTTCACGAGTTCTTCCATCGCCTCGATACCTTCGGAAGAAGATATCCCTTTAGCCGGTGTCACCGTGACTGATGCAGACTGATACATATTGTATCTGTTGATAGAAGACTGCCCCATCACCGGTTCGATAGAAGTAAATGAAGAGAACGGCACCATCTCACCTTGTGAATTTCTGACGGAAAGGCGCAACACATCGTTGATGTTATCGCGGGCTGCCTGATCTCCTTGCATCCTGACTTGAAATACGCGGTCGAATTCAACAAAGTCATTCACATAGTTGCCACCGAGATATCCGCTAAGAGTATTGAAAATGTCAGATATTTCCAATCCCTGGGTTTTGGCCTTGTCGCGGTCTATATTGAGCTGATACTGAGGCACTACACCTTGGTACATAGAGGTGAGTGATGCAAGTCGCGGATCTTTTGACACAGCCTCGCGGAGTGCGTCGATTGCCTTAAGCATTTCTGTAGGACCAAGGGAATTGATGTCAAGAAGATTCATCTCAAGGCCTGATGACATACCCAGACCCGGAATGGCCGGCGGATTGACTGAAAATATCATGGCGCCTTGATATTTTGCTGACATTTCGTCTACTTTAGCCATTACTTTATCGACAGAACCTTTTTTTCCCCGTTCTTTCCAGGGCTCAAGCATCACCATAATTGTCGCTCCATTGGAGGCGGCTCCGCCACCCATCATCGAGAATCCTGAGATGGTCATTACGTCTTTTACCTGAGGCAGTTCCTTAATTTCAGCGGCAAGAGCGTTTGTGATTTTTTCTGTGCGCTCAAGTGATGCACTTGTAGGGAGTTGGACAGAGGTCATGAAGTAGCCCATATCTTCTGACGGGATGTAGCTTGTCGGCCACTTTACAAATCCCCAGAAAGCAAGCCCGGCAAGAACAAGAAATACAAGAAGGGATGCGCCTGCATGATCAAGCATCTTGGCCACAATTGCATTGTATAGGTTTTCCACCTTAGACCATCCGGTATTAAACCAGCGGTATATGAAGAACTTTGCAGGTTTCCTTGGTGTAAGGAAAAGGGCGCACAATGCAGGGGTAAGTGTAAGGGCATTAAATCCTGAAAATGCAGTAGAAACCGCAATTGTGAGAGCGAACTGTTTGTAGAGTTGGCCCGTGATGCCGGATACGAAAGCCGTAGGGATAAATACAGACAATAACACAAGCACTTCTCCCACCACAGGTCCGGTCAGTTCCTGCATCGCTTTAGTGGCAGCCTGATGACGTGTCATTTCTCCTGTGTCTACAAGTCGAGAGCAATCTTCCACCACCACAATGGCATCATCAACCACAATTGCAATAGCGAGCACAAGACCAAATAAGGAGAGCGTATTGAGAGAGAACCCCATAAGTTTCATCACTGCGAATGTCGCTATCAATGAAACAGGGATTGTAATCATAGGAATTACCACGGCCCGCCAGTTTTGCAAGAAAATCAGTATCACGATCATCACAATCAGTGACGTAAGAAGGAAAGTCACGAATAAATCGTCGACTGATTCCTTTACGTATGTCGTCTGGTTCATGATAACATTAAGGTGCACACCTTCGGGAAGATATTCCTGCAGATTATTGAGTTCCTTCTGCACTGCTTTTGCAACATCGAGGGCATTTGCACCGGGAAGTTGATTGATTCCTATTGCACAAGCCGGTTTCCCATTTATCGTAGAAGTATTGGAATAGCTTTCAGAGCCAAGATCTATTTTTGCTACGTCGCGGAGGCGAAGCATATCGGTTCCATCAGTTTTTATTACGATATTTCCAAATTCTTCGGGCGTTGTCAGACGTCCTTGGCTCACGAGTGTATATTCGAATGCATTATTCTCGTTGAGGGGTGGTTGGCCGATAGAACCGGCACTTACTTCCATATTTTGCGAACGGATTGCGTTTGAGACATCTTCAGGCGTAAGACCGCGGACACGCAGAGCCTCCGGATCAAGCCATATCCTCATACTGTATTCTCCTCCGCCGAACGCCTGGACCCCCCCGACGCCTTCGATACGGCTAAGGGGATTGACAAGGTTAAGCTGAGCGTAGTTTGTGAGGTAAAGGGCATCATATCTTTTAGAGTCGTCTGCCGTAAGGGCGACGAACATGAGTTGATTGCTTGATTCTTTATTAACGCTGACCCCTTGCTGCGCCACTTCTGATGGAAGAGTGGAACTGATCATGGAAATACGGTTCTGAACTTCTACCGCTGCCTGATCAAGGTCAGTGCCGTTTTCAAAAGTGATGGTAAGGCTATAGCTTCCGTCAGAACCTGAATTGCTGCTCATGTAGAGCATCCCCTCCACACCGTTCACTTGTTGTTCGATTGGCACGCCGACAGTCTGTGCGACGGTAGAGGCTGAAGCACCGGGATAGGAGGCGCTCACCATCACGGTAGGAGGAGTTATGTCCGGATATTGGGCCACCGGAAGTGTGAAATAGCACATGCCTCCGGCGAGCACCATCAATATGGCTATCACTGTAGCGAAAATAGGGCGATCTATGAAGAATTTTGAGAACATACCGTAATAATTTAGAATTTGAAATTTAGAGATTTCAGAAATATTATTCGGAATCCTGAATTTCTATTGATCAGAATATTATTTTATTAAATTCGGCTTGACAGTCATTCCGTTGCGTACAGAAAGGAGAGCTTCCGTCACGTATCTGTCGCCTGGGTTGAGGCCTTCATTAACTACTCTTAGTGAATCTTGATAAAGTTCTCCGATTTTTATCGGTGTATAAACCACCTTGTTGGAATCATTGACTACGTAGACATATTTGCCGAGTTGGTCGGTAGATATGGAGGCATCCTTAATCAATATGGCTTTAGGATTGACTCCATATGGAAGATCTACCGTGATATACATGCCGTCTTTCAGTTCATTATCGATATTCTTGATTGATCCTTTAAGCTCAAGCGTGCCGGTAGATGAATTGATGGTGGGTGACTGGTAAGTCAGATCTGCCGTATAAGTATGAGGAAGCGGCTGGCTGAATCTTATTGGAACATTCCTGTACAATGCATGAGACATACCTCCGTTTTGTCCCATCATCTCTTCATATTGTGCATCCTCAATAGTAAATGTCGCGGTCATCATCTTATTGTCATATATATGGCAGAGATCAACGGGAGCTCCTTCTCCGCTGATGTATTCTCCGACATTAGGAACACTTGAAGAAGCATATCCTGAAATAGGGGCTTTCACTGTGCAATACGACAGATTCAGATTAGCTTGACTGAGTTCGGCCTCTGCATTTTTGATGGCCGCTCGAGCCTGCTCCATAGCTGACTTTGCCTGTATTACTTCTATTTGCGACACCGCGTCGCTTTTCAAAGCCTCGCTTAGAGCTTCATAATTTTTTGAAGCGTAATCATACTGACTTCGTGCTGTCGCGAGAGAAGCCTGCGCTTGCTGCACGGCATCCCGATATTTTGTAGATTCAATAGTAAAGAGCACCTGACCTTTATTCACGTAAGCGCCACCTTGATAATTTACAGCCAACAGGACTCCGTTTACTCTTCCCACCACTTCCGCGTGATCGCTTGCGCCAAGAAGTCCGGGATAAGTCTTGTGTAGAACAATAGAGTCGATAATAGGGGTCGACACGGAAATTTCAGGTAATTGCGCATCGATATCTTTTTTTTCTGATTTTTTACATGAAATAGCCGAAATTAGAACGGCGCCGGCAGTTAGTAATAGATAAAGGTTTTTCATAATATATTATTTTTAATAAATCATAATGAATTATGCCTGAATTTTTTTATTAGATTCAGAGGGTATTACTGATTCCAGCCCCCTCCTAACGCTTCGTAAAGATTCACTACGGCTGTGAGGGCTTTCCCTTGGGCCGTGATCTGGGAATCTTGATTTGTGAGATAACTGATCTGGGCATCCACTACATTTGTAAAAGTTGAAAGTCCCTTTTTATAGAGTTCAACGGATAGATCAAGAGAACGCTTGCTTTCTTCTATTACATCGTTGGTAAGTTCGATTGTCTGCATGGTCGATTTGAATGTTGTAGTGGCGTTTTCCACTTCGATCACAGCATTCATCACGGTATAATTATATGAGTCTACGGCTGCTTCAAGTTGTGCTTTGGCCTCGGCTGTCTTATAATTCCGGGCAAGACCGTCAAAAAGTGTCCAATTGAGAGTTGGATTTATTTCCCAATACATGCTGTGTTTGCCGAAAAGATTTTTAGCATCGTGGGATTGAGTGCCAATAGATCCGGAAAGAGAAAGAGTGGGAAGAAAATCTTTTTTCGCCAATCCTACCTGTGCCGCGTATGCAGCAAGCTGATATTCAGCTTGAACTATATCGGGCCTACGGCGAAGTAAGTCTGCCGGCACTCCAAGATTCGCTCCATACACAACTTTAGGCATGGGAGCTGGAGTGGAAAGCCAAGAAAATATTTCTTCAGGATAAGAAGCTGTCAGAAGCGCCAGAGAGTTAACCGAAGATTCTATCATAGCCTTAAGTGGAGGGATGGATGCCTTGGTGGAAGCCACCACAGTGCGTGACTGTGAAACTTCAAGCATACTTGCGATCCCTGCTTTGAAACGGGCCTCTACTATTTTCAATACTTTTTCTTGCTCGCCAAGATGATTATTGGCAACTTCAAGTTCATTTTGATATGTGCGTAAATTTATATAAGCCTTTGCGACATTGGCTGCCAAACTCACCATTACGCCGTCATATTCCGCTTTTGAAGCGTTATAGGCGGCTTTATTGGACTTCACATTTTGAGTTATTTTGCCAAAAAGGTCAATTTCCCATTGCATGGAAGCTCCAAGTGAGAAATAGTCATACGGAGATGCGTTTGTCACAGCTGCGCCATTTGCACCCGATGACTGTCCTTTAGTCCATCCTGCATTGACATTAATATTGGGGAAATAGGCCGATTTTGCCACGTCAAGAGTCTTTTTGGCTATTTCAATTCTTGAAAGAGCTGCGGCGATATTATAGTTTTTCGTTTCCGCCATATTGATTAGTGAGTCAAGTGTCGGGTCATCAAATGTTCTCCACCAATTGTCATCAGTCGGAAGTTTCTGTGTATATGCGGATTTATATTCCCATTTGTCGGGTATTGAATCAAGAAGCCAGTCGTTTGTGTCTGCTGCATTGACTTGGATTCCGGATATGGAGGATAGTGTCAGGAGAGCGATTCTTAAGGGTGCTTTCATAGTGGAAATTATTACTTTGTCAGAATTTACCTTTAAAACCTTAACGTTAAAATTGGGAAAATGTTCAATGATTTGCGAGTATGAAAATGATTAAAAATCCAGGTGTCTATCCTCTCTATAGCCGTATATTTGGCAAAATGATTATTATTGGGACTCAATATGGAGTTTTAAAGTGGAATTTTATGGTAAAATGTTGGATTATTAATAATTTTTTTGTTAACTTTGCGATGGAAAACGAAATGACATATGTCTCACAGAAAACCTAAAATATTATTGATTTATACCGGTGGCACTATCGGAATGATAGAAAATCCGGTTACGAAGGCACTTGAGCCCTTCGATTTCAATCATCTGCTTGACAATGTGCCTAAAATCAAGATGCTTGATTTTGAAATTGACAATTTCCAGTTTGATGTGCCGATAGATTCAGCCGACATGAATCCATCGCATTGGGGACAAATGGCAAAAGTGATTGAGGATAACTATACCGGCTACGATGGATTTGTGATATTGCATGGGACAGACACGATGGCTTACACCGCGTCTGCGTTAAGTTTCATGCTGAATAATCTTACAAAACCGGTTATTATCACAGGATCTCAGCTTCCTATTGGAGAAGTGAGGACCGATGGCGAGGAAAATCTTATTACGGCTCTGCAAGTTGCAGCGGCTAAAGACACTGATGGCGGCCCTATGGTCAGGGAAGTGGCCATTCTTTTTCAAGATTTGCTATTGCGTGGCAATAGAAGCTCAAAATTTTCTGCAGATAATTTTGATGCTTTCCAATCAAGCAATTATCCGGCCTTAGCTCATATAGGTCTTGACATAACCTATAATCGTGATGCTCTGTTGCGGCCATCACAAGGGAAAGAGTTCAAGGTGGAATATTTTATGGATACTAATGTGGCTTATCTTGATATATTTCCGGGAATTCAGGAAAATGTGGTCAGGGCCACTTTCAATATTCCGGGGTTAAAAGGAGTCGTCATCAAGACCTTCGGGGTTGGAAATGGCCCAAGCTGTCCATGGTTGTTCGATTGCATACGCGATGCAGTAGCAAATGGCCTTTTGATTGTAAATATTTCACAGTGCTGGAATGGTATGGTCTCTCCGATGAAGTATTCGGCTGGTGTTGGCCTTGCGAATGCCGGGACGATTTCAGGTCATGACCTTACATCTGAGGCGGCTATCACTAAGATGATGTATCTTTTTGGCATGGGGGCAACGGCTCAGCTTGCCGGAAAATACATGGAGAAGGATTTGCATGGGGA
>CAMWJD010000071.1 GCA_947174515.1 uncultured Porphyromonadaceae bacterium | reverse complement strand
CCCACCGGCTCCGCATATAGTCCGCAAATTCCTGATTGATGCGGTTGCGGTATTCGTCAAACTCTTTCTGCTTAGAATTCTTATAGCGGTTGAATTGCTCTTCTCTCTGACGCTTGAAGTCTTCAAAGGAAGATTGAGCAAATGAAATATTACAACTACAAATTAAAAAGAAAGTAAAGATACCGGAATAATATTTATATCGAATATTTTTCATATTGAAAGTGATTATAAAGTATAAGCAATAAATGGCGAACGCTAATTATCGCTTTCGCCATTAATTTTCTGAATCTAAGACATTAAACTTGGTCAAAAATTTATTGCCATCATTACGCCGGCGGATTGAATGTCAGTATAAGGCACGAAAGACATATCTGCATTACCTACTTCAATGTGTGATTTTCCTTTGCTTACTATGCCATCAATGACATTCCATGCATAAATTGCCACTGCTCCACAGATGAAACCATTACGGATATTCTTCATATCATCTGCTTTTTTGATATAATTCTTTATATCAGCAGCATTGTGTGTCATCTTGATTTTTGACTCATAGGAAGAACGCATCCCCTCAAATGCAATTATTCCAGCAACAGCAGCAATCTCGCCCGTGATGAATAATGCACCTTTTACAGTCTGCCCTTTATGTATCTGAGCCATACCAGGGATAAAGACTCGCGGAGAGAATTTATAACGATTGGTGATATTAACGGGTTCAAGTTTATATATTGGATTTTTTGCTGTCTGCACCAAAAGATAGTATCGGAACTTACCCGGAGACTCTTGCTCTGAATACTCACCTCGTATTTGAGCCTTGACAGTAAGGTTATCTTGCCCGGTAGCTGTTACGGCCCCGTTTCTATCAACATTGACATTGCTACGAAGACCCGTTGCAAGGCTTTGATTAGCAGTGATTAATTGAATTGCTTTATTCCGTGCATCTTCCTCCGAATAACCTGTTGCAGATACAACATTGATCACAGAATTATCATGATCGGAAGAATAACCGTTTGCCCAAAATGGTTTCTCTTTAACCATATAATTCTGTCCCCAACACAGAGTTGGGAACAGAATAGATATCATTATTATCAAAGCGTTTTTCATTGCTTTTCTTCTTTATATTTTTTGAAAGTTTCGTCCATACGCTTACGAAACTCATCCTCCTTGAACATCAATTTAAGTTCTTCGTCTTCAGAAAGAGTATCAGATACTTTTTTAGCCAATTCTTTTTTGTATACTCTAATACCAATATAGCAAGTGACATTACCTTTATCATCCGGTTCTGAGAAGAAAGGACCTTTCGAAGCTTGCGTGTCATTAACAACGGCATCAATTATCTGGTCTCCCCTGCGATCGGCTTTTGACTGGATATTATCACCATTGCCTAAGTTCATTGTACTCGCATAATCGGTTATTAAACCTTTATAAGAATGCTTTATCTTTTGGCGAACCGCATTCTGAGCGTTTTTTAAAGCCAAAAGTTGGAGTTCACCCATATTAGCTATGTTTCCGTATGCAATACCAGGAGCACCAAAATACTCTTCGGTATCATGTTCATTAGCTGGCACCTCAAATACCTCTCCAAAGGGACTTTTTGATTTATTTTCCTTCTTTTTCTTTGCCTCTCCCGTTAGAGGGATAAGGGCAATTGCTAATGCCATAGCAATCATTAAAATTTTTCTCATACTCGTTTGTTTTAAAGTTGTTTATTGTTATAGTTTATTTGGTTAGAGTGCGGACGGCACGGATATTAAAAGAAGCGCCTGAACTAGTATTACTTAATTCTCCATCATAGAAGTATATGAAATAATAATAATTAGAGTAATTGTTGTTAGTAGAACTGCTCCAATAGGCCGAATAATATTGTGAAGTATTAAATCCGCCTATTTTATCTCTATTTGTGTATAGAACCATTAATTCTTCTTTAGTCGGCAACCTCCAATCAGTGTAACCTCCTAATGTAGAATTCTTACACATAGCATCAGCAGTATACCAGTTGCCCTTTCCAAGATCTTCCTTTTGTACCGCGATACCTGCTGATGGTATTTCTATCCATAGTGGTGACACATTGAGTTCCTCTCCGTATGAAGTACCACCCGGACTCGTTGCATAAGCACGCACATAATAGCCATTCTTCGGAAGATCTGAAACAGATTTACTGAAAGTGCTTGCAACTCCTGAACCATTAGCTACCACATGTTCATCATAGATAGTTGGATTTGGCATTTCGCTATATACAAATCCTCTTTCAGTATATGCAGGATCACCGATAGAAACTATTTCACCTCTAAATGTAGCTGTCCCCTCTCCTATTTCAGGATTGTAAATTTCAACAGTTTTTACCACCGGCAATATTTCTACAGTAGTAAACTTCATCTCATTAGAACTATATGATGTCCCATCTTTATTGACAGCATAAGCGCGTACATAATATGTTTCTTTGAGATCCAATCCATTAAGTTCGTATGAGTATTTCGATTCTCCATCAAGTGTGCAAATAATCTTCTTGATTGTGTTTTCAATGGTAGGCATCGAAGATTTGGAATAGACAAATCCTCTTTCTGTATATTCAGGATTACCATTGTTTATGATTTCTCCATTTAATATTGCTGATGAAGATTTTATGTCAGTCACAGCAAGAGTATTTAACTTAGGTAAAGATTTGTCTGAGCCGATTGCCACTACATTCATCTGGGAACTACCGTTGGATGATTTTATGACAATGACGGTCTTGTTTTCTCCGGGATTTAACAATTCTCTATCAATGACTACAACAATACCGGCTGTTTTCCCATAATCCAAGGTTCCGGAGGATGGATTGATTTCTGTTATCCACTCGCAATGCTCCTCAATTTCCCAACTTAGTTTCTCGTAACTTGAATTAACGATATTGAAAGAGAGCGTATTATGACTTTGGTTATCACCGAAGTCGAGAGTCTCGCGGTCGGCGGTTACGATGCTCGGAATGCGTTCTATAAGGAGATGTGCGGAAGTTGGACTACCAACCCTGACATTTACCTTTGCACTGTTTGTCTTGTAACCTTCCTTGCTGAAATCCAATGTATATTCGCCAGGTTCAAGATTTGGGAATGTGAATGAGCCATCTGTTCCGGTGACTGTAGAGTTTCCGCCCGGAGTCAGTTTGACATTTACCGTAGGTACGGGTTCTCCGGTGGTAGCATCTGAGACGCTACCGGCTATGCTGCCATACTTGTTATCTTCACTTATATCGGAAGAGCAAGAGGAAGCAGCACAGATTCCTACAAGGGACATAAAGAAAATAATTAATTGCTTCATGAAAAGTGATGATTATGTTTGAATTATTGATTAGTTATTGTGGAATGGGTGTCAATTGGACATCAATCTGGAAGTCTTCGCCTGCGACCACTGTAATGGTCTTGCGATTCGGTTGATACCCCTGCTTCTGGACAGTTAAGGTATACTGCTGGGCATCAAGATTCTCAAATTTGAAGAATCCTGTAGCATCGGTGAGTTTTGTCACTCCGGATGGAGTAAGTAAGATTGAAGCATTTTCAAGAGGCTTGCCATCAGTATGGTCAGTTACACATCCATGGATAGAACCGAAAATCTCGTAATCATTAGAATTGGAGCAACTTGAAATTGTGGCAGCAGTTACCACTGACAAAATAGTGATCAGAAAAGTCTTTAGAATAGCTTTCTTCATCGTCTGATTGTTAAGCATTTGTGTTGGAAGACTCACAGACCAACGGATAAAAAAAGAGCGTGAGAGTCTGTATCTGTTACTCGTCCCGCTTCTTGAGGCTCTGGCATGTGCCCATCTGAGTAGAACGAGCAACGCGGAGCCTCACGCTGTATGATATATGCCGTCAGAGCATGTATCACTACATACTCCAAGTTTTGGTATCATACCCCGAAGGCGCCTATCGTTGCCTCATTCTCGACTCAGATTATGAAACTGCCAGATTTCAAGAAGCCAAGAACAAGCGCTTGATAAACGCTCTGTAATTATGTCTGCACCCCCACTTCACCCCATATCAGGGCTCCGCAGACGATATGCAGATGCAAAGATAATGAATGATTTTTATTTTTACAATATTTTTTGGAATTATTTTTCTTTTTTGAAAGCAATGTGATAAATATAGGCCCTATAGGGCATATAGGGATAATAGGGGGAATAATGATGTATGGCAATTATAGGCTCTATAGGGCTTTTAGGGCATATGGGGCTTATGGGGCCTATGGGAATGACGATATGGGGTGATTTATTGTGGATTGTTTCTTCTGTTGGATCTTGCTTTGTACATTTGCTCTTTAATGCCTCCGTTTTGGAGGAAGTCTTGCTGCAGCTTCTCTAAATATTTACGCAGGAGATAGTCTGCCTGATGAATAAGTGTTATTGCTATGTTGCAAATGGTTTCATCGCTTCTTTTTGTAATAGCATCTCTATAGAAAGCAGAATCATTTTGCTTTGAGCATACATTTCTCGTTATGACAGCTTTTTCTTCATTAATATCCCACTTCCGGAGTTTTCTTACCCTAAGATAATCCTCATAATCAAGCAATAGTTCCTGCAAGCTCGCCTTGGCTACGTTTATCAGTTTTATTTCGCTTTCAGAAGATGTTGTGCCCGCTTCGCAACCTTCTGCAATGTTTTGTCTGCCACTACGCGCAGCCTGAATCATTTGATCGACAGTCCTATCCCCTACCTTAAAATATTTATGGGCAAAATAATAAGTGATATCATAGATGCATTCAGTTTTCTGAAAGGCTATGAGATCACGGAAATTTCCTTTTTGCTTAAGAAAACCTGATTCCATTGATGAGGGATTTTTATAGGGCCTATATGCCCTATAGGGCTTATAGGGAATAGAGACAGAATTTTATATCGAATGCAAATTTAATACAATTTTTTGAATTTTACTTCTTTCTTAATTTTTTATAAAGAAAAAAAGCCGGCTGGATAGCCGGCTTTTTCATTTATATCTTTTTTTCTTAGAGGAGTTGTGCTGTGCGCTTGATGAATTCCGAGAGTGCTGCGCCTTTCAGGAGACCACTCTGGAGAAGTGCAAGGTCGATGATCTGCTTTACCTTGGGAAGTCCGGCAGCATAGTTGCTGACTTCTTTTTCGAGGTCTGCACGAAGTGCTGAGATCTTATCGTTTTGCTCTTTCATGTCAGGAACACTTTCCTTCTTGTCCTGAGCCTCTTTTGAAGCCTTGGCTATCTCATCATTGAGAGCAGATATCTGTTTCAAGATATCGGAAGTCTTCGCTCCAATGGCTTTTTCAGTATCCTCAACAATTGTCTTGACAGCCGGCTGGTCAGTATTTACAGTGAATGAGTAACTTGCAGGCATATCTCCATAGAAACTCATACCGGGCTGCATAGCCGCCATATCCTTCATACGGCGCATGAATTCGTTTTGTGTCACGGTGGCAGGAGCGGCATCTGCGGAAATGGATTCAAACCCTACCATAAACTGAGCCTTATCTACTTCCGGGATCTGCGACTTGAAAAGAATTGTCATCACCTCAGTCTGATCAGCAGTGAGACCACTACCCTTTTCTTCTGTCTTTCTAATAAGTTTTTCCGGGGTGTCGCTGTCAACGCGGACAAAGCTTACACCTTCAAGCTTCTGCTCAAGCAGGCTGACCATATGCGGCTCAAGCTGACCATCGAGAAGCAACACGCTGTAGCCTTTGTCTTCAGCTGCCTGAATGTAGCTGTGCTGAGCTGTCTTGTCGGTAGCATAGAGATATACAAGACGATTATCCTTATCCTTTTGCTCACCTTCCACAAGAGTATGATACTCGTCAAGAGTGAAATATTTACCGTTAACGTCTTTGAGAAGATAGAACTTCTTGGCTGATTCGAAGAATTTCTCATCTGTCAGCATACCGTATTCAATAAATACCTTAATATCATCCCACTTCTCTTCGAAAGCCTTGCGGTCTGCCTTGAACATTGAGTCAAGTTTCTCAGCAACTTTCTTTGAGATATAACCGGAAATCTTCTTAACCGCTGTATCAGCCTGAAGATAGCTACGGCTTACATTCAACGGAATATCCGGAGAGTCAATCACACCCTGCATAAGTGTCATGAACTCAGGAACCACTCCTTCTACTTGGTCTGTCACATACACCTGATTGCTATAGAGCTGAATTCTGTCTTTCCTTACGTCAAACTCATTCTTGATTTTCGGGAAATAAAGGATACCGGTTAGAGTAAACGGATAGTCTACATTCAAATGAATCCAGAACATAGGATCATCTTGACCCGGCATCAGCTCATGATAAAACTTCAGATAATCTTCATCATTAAGATCAGCCGGTTTCTTTGTCCAAAGCGGCTCAGTGGCATTTACAACGTTGTCTACATCGGTATCTACCATTTTACCCTCTTTCCACTCCTGCTTTTTGCCGGAAATCACCGGTACAGGAAGGAAACGGCAATATTTCTTCAGAAGAGTGTCTATTCTCGCCTGTTCCAAAAATTCCTTGCTCTCATCATCTATGTAAAGGGTGATGGATGTGCCTCGGTCAGATTTGTCACACTCTTCCATTGAGTATTCCGGGCTGCCATCGCATGTCCAAAGGACTCCCTTTGCACCTTCCTTGTAGGAAAGAGACCGGATCTCAACTTTCTTAGAAACCATAAAGGCACTGTAGAATCCAAGTCCGAAGTGGCCTATTATGTTATTGGCAGTGTCCTTGTATTTCTGAAGGAATTCTTCAGCACCGGAGAAGGCGATCTGATTGATGTATTTATCCACATCCTCGCTGTCCATACCGATACCGCGATCAGTGACAGTAAGCGTACCTTTCTCTTTGTCGATGTCTACGTGGACATCAAGCGTACCAAGCTCTCCCTTGAAATCGCCGAAAGAAGCAAGTGTACGGATTTTTTGTGTCGCATCCACCGCGTTGCTCACAAGTTCGCGAAGGAATATTTCGTGATCGCTATAAAGAAATTTTTTGATTACGGGGAAGATGTTTTCTGTCGTTACCCCAATTTTTCCGTTAGCCATTTCTATTTTTGTGTTTATTGATTTAAGTTTTTCATCTGTATAAGTCACGTATCAATTATCGTGCCAATAATAAAACAACCTGCATAAACATTTGCTTCATCGTTAACATAATTTAGGCCTCAACGAATTTGTGATATATGATTTCGGCTCAGAAAAATTAAAAATGAATGAAATCCATTTTGATGTGTCGATTGTTGTATGTTTATACCAATCCACTGTAATACCTTTAATATACGGACTATGAAAAACTCCTTACTCCTTTTACTGCTTGCAGCCGGAACAATTCTACCGGCAACTTCAAGCACTCTGACACCTGAACAGGCACTTGAACGTTTCAATTCCAATCTACCTAAAAGAGCAGCAGCCTCAGCGGGCTATGAAGTCAACAATCTACAACTGAAATCTACACTTGACAACCTATATGTGTTTTCCACCGGAAAAGGTTTTGTAGTGCTTCCAAACGAAGATTCAGCTCCTGCCTTATTAGCGTATTCCGATGGTGGTGAATTCGATCCGGAAGGCAATCCGTCGCTCAGGGAATGGTTTGATTTCTATAATCGCCAACTCAATTTTATCAAGAGCCATCCGGAAAACGCCGACGCATTTAAAGTCAGTCATAAAAACCGGGCTGAAATATCTCCACTCTTGAAAACAGAATGGAACCAGGAATATCCGTATAACATCCTCTGTCCTAAAGTCGACGGACATGAGACAGTCACCGGTTGTGTGGCAACGGCAATGGCGCAGGTGATGAAATATCACAATTATCCCGAACATGGCAAAGGGACCCACTCTTATTTCTGGCGTCCCGGAGAAGAAGAATTGAGTTTTAATTATGATTCCATTCCATTCCAATGGGACAAAATGGATAATGTTTATGACAAAGAAAGTTCAAACGAGGCTCGGCAAGCAGTAGCAGAGCTCATGCTCGGATGCGGTGTCAGCGTAGACATGCATTATGAGCCCGGTGGAAGCGGAGCGGCAACAGTAATGATGGGGGAATCATTGATAGATATTTTCGGCTACTCAAAATCTCTATGGATGCCTAACCGCGCTTACTATGGCTATGAGGAGTGGGAAGATATGATTTATGCCGACCTGGCAGAAGGACTGCCGGTGCTCTACAGCGGAGCGGGAACTGCCGGAGGCCACCAGTTTGTTTGCGACGGATACAGTTCAGACGGTTTCTTCCATTTCAATTGGGGTTGGGGTGGATTGAGCAATGGATATTTCCTTCTCACAGCCCTCAATCCGGATGATCTTGGAGTTGGTGGAGGCGCAGGAGGATTCAACACCTCCCAGATAGCCACTCTTGGGGTGCGTCCGGGAAAAGAGGACGACAAGCCTGTCTATATCTTTTACAATACCGATTCCTTCTTTTCCAATGCAAAAGAAGTGAAGGAAGGAGAGGATTTCAGATGCGGCGGTCAATATTTCAACTTCAGTCTTGCCACTATGCCGGCGGGGAGTCGACTTGGCCTGAAATTTGTATCGGCAACTTCAGATGAAGCAATTTTTGCCGAGGGACCCGGCGTAGAGGGGTACCATCCGGATGATGGCAGAAATGACCTTCAAGTACGTTTTCCAAAACTTGCAGACGGCACTTATGAGATCACGCCTGCATTGAAAGTGGATGGAAAATGGAGTGATGTCCGGATTCCTGTTGGACAAGCCCAGATGATTGTAGCAACAGTAAAAGACGGAATCGCCACAATTGAAAACCGGAAGCCCGCATCAATTTTCGTAACAGATATCAAGATGCCCGAAAAAATTTATAGAAACCATGAATTTCCTATGACGTTCACTGTCGAAAACATTGGAGATGAAGAGTTCTACAGCACTATCACTCCCACCCTACTTGACAGCAAAGGAGATATCGTGTCAAAGTCAACCTTCCGGCCCGTAGATATTCTTATAGGGGAAAAAGATGAGATTACAGATTATATAGGGAAATTCAGCGCTCTCAAAGACCATTCCTTTGCACCAGGCACATATACGATGGTATTTCGAGATGAAGCCGGAAAGAATGTGAGTGATCCTGTTGAAGTCGAAATAAATGTAAATTCCGACAAGACTGAGATCAAAGTGACTAATCTTGATGTAGAGGATAAAGATAAGATTACCGATCCATCAGATATCAAGATTCATTTCAATGTAGATTGCGAATCCGGTGTATATTTCGGTTCCTTGCGATTTGATGTGTTCCCCGGTGATGGTGGTTATGAAGTATGCGGGTCAACTTCATCAGATATCTATCTCGGTGCAGGAGAAAATAAAGATGTGACAATTTCTGCCGACTTCAGTCATCTTAAAGATGGATGGTATATGGGTGGTATCTACGATGGTGGCAGATCAATGTCAGGGACAATCTACTTCCGCATTGAGAGAGAAGATTCCGGAGTAGAAACGGTTGGATCAGAGTCAGAACATTCAAAAATTTATGATTTGAATGGAATCCGTCAGTTCTCACCGACAAGTCCCGGCATCCATATCATCAATGGCAAAAAAGTGATAGAAATCCAACATTAATATATTAATATATATGTTAAGAATATAATTAATATATATGTTAAGGGACTCACCGTGCGTGCGTCCCTTTTTTTTATCTTAGACATGACCATACCCAACCTCTACCCTATATATGACGATGATCAGCTATCTTTGTTTCGGAGTTTTTGCATGTTCTTCTAAAATTATCTCGCTTTTATCATAACATTAATTTTTGCGAGCTACTTAATATATATGATATATACAAGAATTTTTATATGAATTTTGAATTTTTTTTAGATTTTTTTGGGGAAGATATGAAATAATTGCTAATTTTGCAAATGCAGACCGTCTCGCAGAAGCCCCGGTCCGGGGTTAAAGCGGGTGGATCAGAGTAAAACCAACCTGACATCATCATGAAAATTTCTAAACTTTTATATATCTTTTTATCTTTAGCTATCGGAACTCCGCTTTTTGCTGAAAATGCAAGAAATATTGAAGAAGCATTTTTTACACCGGAAGAGCAACACCGTCCCCTCATCATATGGCAATGGATGGATGGACTCGTCACCAAAGAGGGAATCACTCGCGATCTTGAGGCGTTTAAAGAAGCAGGATTGGCCGGAGTTCAAAACTTCCAGATTGGAGGACCTCAACAGATGCGTATCGGCAATCCAGACAACGCTATCGGCAGCGAAAACTGGAAAGAGCTTCTTCGCTGGACTCTCGATGAATGTGAAAGACTTGGCCTGACTTTCGGTACCCATAACTGTCCGGGATGGTCTTCCAGCGCTTATCCCACGGTCAGGCCTGAAGACTCCATGCAGCAGTTGGTATTCAATGAAACACCATTGAAAAAAGGACAACGGAAACTCAAGCTTGCAGCTCCTGAGGTAGACCCGCAATGGAATTATTATGAAGATGTCGCTGTCTTTGCAATCCCCGATGATTCAATTGCATCACTTTCACAGATCATCAATATTACTGAATATTTCAATTCTTCAAACGGTGAACTTATTCTTCCTAAAAAACTAAAACTTCCTGAAAACAGCAGCATCCTTCGAATCGGTCAGACCACCAATGGCAAGACCAACGAGGCACAAGCTCCGGAATCAGGCCGGGGCCTTGAATGTGACAAACTAAATCGCGAAGCTGTAAAAAAATTCTGGAACGGGTATCCCTCAATGATTATCGAAACAGCAGGAAGCCATGTAGGAAAGACATTTACACATATTGAAATAGATAGTTATGAAGCCGGAGGTCAGACTTGGAGCCGGGTGCTTCCTGAAGAATTCCTAAAGAGAAAAGGTTATGACATCTTGCCCTATCTTCCTTATATGGTGGGCAGAATCAAAGAAATTGACGGCAAGACCAATACAAAAAGATTTCTTAAAGACTGGGAAAGCGTAGTGACAGACTGTGTCGCAGAAAACTACTATCGATATATGACGAAGCTTGCCAATGATGCAGGCATAAAGATGATGATCGAGCCATATGGCACAGGGGGACAAAAACCGTTCAGAATCATTGATTTTGAAAAAATTGCAGTCGCATGCGAAAATGCCGATATCGCTACTGAATTCTGGCAGGATCCTCCACGCTGGGGATGGAAGGATATTGTCGGGCACGAACAGTCAATACGTAAGCTTGGCAAACCACTACTGATTGCAGAGGCTTTCACTTGCTGGCCACTGAGAGCCTGGAGCGACAGTCCGGCAGACATCAAACGAGTTTGCGACAAAGCATTTTGTGCCGGAGTCAACAGAATGATGCTTCATGCAGGGGCGGCCAATCCCTGGCCTAATGTAGAGCCCGGAATGTCGTTTGGCATATGGGGCACTCAGTTTGTTCCGCGACAGACTTGGTGGAAAGCAGGAGGAGCCAAGGAACTGTTTAATTATATGGCTCGCTGCCAGGCACTTCTGCAAAAAGGGATTCCAAGCAAGGAGCAACTTCCCAAAATGGAGAACTTCTTATCTTATCGACGCACTGACGGAAACACCGACATAATATTTCTAAGCAATCAATCCGACTCCGTAGCTTCAGATATCATTCCTTTCGAAGCTAACGGACGAAACATTCAAGTGATTGATCCCTATTCACTTGATCGTTATTCATTAGACTCTTCCATGCCGTTAAGTATCGATATCGAACCATATGGGTCAAGATTTCTCATCATAAGCCCGGATGCATTGTCATTTTCTCCTAAAAAGAACCTGAAATTCACCGGCTATATTCCAATAGAAGGGACATGGAGCATTTATTTCCCTGAAATAGGAGATGTAACGACAAATCATCTGTTTTCCTGGCCTGAATCAGACAATCACGATATAAAGTATTTTTCGGGAACCGCCACATACACCATACCATTCAACCTTACTAAAAAAGAGATCAGTTCAAGCGATCGGATCATTTTATCATTGGGAGAAGTCAAGGACATGGCGTGTGTCACTATCAATGATATAAAAATGCCGATTTCATGGAAATATCCGTTCGAATGTGATATTACAGACGCTGTCAAAGAAGGAGAAAATATACTGAATGTCGAGGTGACTAATCTTTGGCCCAATAGGATGATCGGCGATGAACTGGAACCGGATGATCTGGAATGGAGCGAACCCCTTATTTATGACTATGCTCCCGGCAAACCGCGTGCCGGCTGCTATCTAACATCAAATCCGGAGTGGCTCCAAAAGGGCACCGAGCGCCCCTCAAAAGGACGCAAGACCGCAGGATGCTTCAAATTCTTCACACCCGACTCTCCACTCCTGCCATCCGGGCTCCTTGGTCCGGTAGGAATCATGACATATACCGATGACTCATCCACCAAATAAGTAGCTAAGAAAAATTAAACGACATATGTTACTAAGTAATCCGATAATG
>CAMWJD010000070.1 GCA_947174515.1 uncultured Porphyromonadaceae bacterium | reverse complement strand
CTTTACTCCGCAGCCAAACTGTTTCAAAATTATCTCGCATCTATCATATCATTAATTTATCTTAGCTACTTATAAGAAATACAAGGGCGAATTTGATGCTAAATCCATCATATTTAACAGTGTGAATGATGGAATATAGAAAAAGATACGTGCGCCGAAATACTTCAGCGCACGTATCTTTTAATTTTGATTAATTTAAGTCAATTATCAGTTAAAGAAAGTAGTAAGGGCGTAGTCAATATTCTCAATGAGATAATCAAGGTCGGAATCGTCTGCTTTTTGAGATTTAGCTCTGTCAGCGATAGCCTTTGCTGCCTCGAAATAATTGGTCTTTACGTCCATGCGCGCTGCACGCGCAGCTTCGCTATTACCTTCGATAGAGTTCCACTTATCAGCACCGGCACGATAGATTTTCTTACCTGCATTCTTAAGGGTCTCGAAGTCGACTTCTTCAAAAGAAACCGCTTTTCTATAGTCGTTGACTGATGCTTCGTCGTCGCCCTTACGGTCATAAACAAAACCGCGAAGACCATACAATCCGGCATTATCAGGATTCTCATTGATAAGTTCAGTTACTTTAGCTACAGCTTCATCATATTTTTCATCAGTGACGAGGAAGTTGACTATATTGTTGATGAATACAGGTTCTTCCATTCCAAACTTCTTGTAGCCTTGCTCAGCAACTTCAAGAATTTTCTCTTTTGCTGTCTCTTCCATGGTAGAGTCACGCTGAGCGGCTACCTGCCAGCAAGCGATCTCATAGACATAAGCTTGCTTATCATCATAACCTACATTCCGAGCCTTGCGGAAAGCATCAGCGCTCTTGAATATTTCATTGCCGGAATATGCAGCCAGACCAGCATTGAAATATGCTGTGCCACGGTCGGCATCAGGAATTTCAAGTTTTTCACCCTGCATGAAATCCTGCTCCGGAAGATCTGCATATATGATGAACGCTTCATAAGCTTCAGGATAAACCTTCTGGCCATTGAAGAAATCAGCACCTGCCCTGAAATAATCGTTAGCGTGTCCCTTAATGATATTGACGATATTCTTCGGAGTCTTAGTGTCTACTTTTCCTTTTTCGTTAGGAACTGCTGACAACGGAAGTGCTTTTAAAAAATTATTGTATCCGTTCAGAAGGTTTTCACCCATTCTGATATTGTCAACATTTGCAGGATTTATCATGCTGTTGCTGAAATCTTTGTCAAAGGCATCGAATTCAATCTTGCCGGCGATAAAATAAGTCTGAGCGTCATTTGCAGTTTCGGGGTTCTCCATAGCTTGCTGGATAAGACTGCGTGCTTCAGAGATCTTATCAGAATTGCCAGACAATTTTTTAGCAGCGTCCACATTCGCTTTTTGTGCGCTCATCGAGCCAATAGCTGCGAAGCAAAGCGCAAATGTCATGAGCTTTTTCATTTTGATTTTTTATTAAAAAGATTAATTATTATCAGTATTTTCCTCTCCGGATTCATTATCATTCACCTGAACATTATCCTCTACCTTAACATCAGCTTCAACAGAAGTTTCCGGGTATTCGTTTTCCAATTCTTTTTCTATCTCCTCTTCAGGATCGGAGTCAACCACGCATACGGATGCAATCTTGTCGCCACGTTTAGCAAGGTCGATAAGCTTCACACCCTGAGTGTTTCTGCCTTGAAGACGAAGAGTGTTGACCGGAAGACGAAGGGTAATACCACTCTGGTTTATTATCATCAGGTCGTTTTCATCTGTCACTTTCTTAATAGCGACAAGAGAACCGGTCTTATCAGTGATGTTAAGAGTCTTTACTCCTTTTCCGCCACGGTGCATACTTACAGGATAATCTTCAAGATCAGTACGCTTGCCAAAACCTTTGTCTGAAACAACAAGGATACTATGATCGTTGTCATCGGTCTTAGCAGTCACCATTCCGATGACTTCATCATCATCGCCACGAAGCGTCATGCCACGCACACCGGTAGATACTCTGCCCATCTCACGGAGCTCAGACTCACTGAATCGAGTTGCATACCCGGCTTTGCTTGCAAGGATCACTTGAGTGTCGCCGTCGGTGAGTTCCACCTGAAGCAATCTGTCATCATCCCTGATAATTATTGCATTCACTCCATTAGCACGTGGGCGGCTGTAAGCCTCAAGCGGAGTTTTCTTCACTACACCATTGCAGGTAGCAAAAAGGAGATTATGATTCTTTACGAATTCTTCGTCATTCAGGTTCTTGATACAGATGAACGCATTGACAGCATCATCAGAATCTATATTGAGAAGATTCTGAATAGCGCGGCCCTTGGAATTCTTGGCAAATTCAGG
Source organism: uncultured Porphyromonadaceae bacterium (assembly GCA_947174515.1). Taxonomy (GTDB): domain Bacteria; phylum Bacteroidota; class Bacteroidia; order Bacteroidales; family Muribaculaceae; genus Lepagella. Next base: position 10,076 of record CAMWJD010000070.1, on the reverse strand, counting down.
AATTTCATATACCTTCAACCAATAGCAACGTCCTTTATTCGTAAAGAAGAGCATGTAATTATGATTGGTAGCAGGATAAATATGTTCAATAAAGTCCTGGTCGCGGGTGCTGCTTCCTTTTGCACCGACGCCACCGCGGTTTTGAGCACGGAATTCAGTAAGGGGAGTGCGCTTGATATATCCCAGATGTGATATGGTGATGATCATCTCATCATCGGGATAGAAATCCTCTGCATTAAGATCGCTTGAGAATTTGCTGATTTTCGTACGACGCTCGTCACCGAATTTATCACGAATTTCAATCAGTTCCTCTTTCATAACGTTTCGGCACACAGCATCGTCGTTAAGAATCTGATTGTAGAATTCAATCTGCTTCATCAGCTCATCGTATTCAGCATGAAGTTTATCGAGCTCCAATCCGGTAAGCTGACGGAGTCTCATTTCCACTATCGCACGAGTCTGAATTTCATCAAGTCCGAAGTTTTCGCTCAGTTTTTCACGTGCTTCCTCTGTGGTGCGAGAATTGCGGATGATCTTGATCACCTCGTCGATATTATCGCAAGCGATCATCAGGCCTTTCAGTATATGGGCTCGCTCCTCTGCTTTTTTAAGAAGGAATCTGGTGCGTCTGATCACCACTTCATGTCTGTGATCTACGAAATATTGAAGTATTTCCTTTAGATTTAGAGTGCGTGGCCTTCCGTTGACGAGAGCCACATTGTTGACACTAAAGCTTGTCTGCAACTGAGTTAGCTTATAAAGCTTGTTGAGCACCACACGGGCATTTGCTTCTCGTTTAATATCAATGGCTATGTGGATTTTACCTCGGGCGGAAGTATCCGTAATATCTGAAATACCTTCGATTTTCTTTTCCTCCACCATATCGGCAATGCTCTTCACGAGGTCGTTCTTGAGCACTCCGTAGGGTATTTCACTTACGATGATCTGGTCATGAGTACCGTTTGACTCTATCTCTGCTTTTGCACGCAGCACGATTCGGCCACGTCCTGTCTCATACGCGTCTCTGACACCTTGCATACCGAAGATTTCTCCACCGGTAGGGAAGTCCGGAGCTGTCACATACTGCATCAGTCCATCAATGTCAATATCCGGATTATCTATCAGTGCAAGCGATGCATTGAGAGCCTCAGTCAAATTGTGAGGTGGCATATTTGTGGCCATACCCACTGCTATACCGGCAGCTCCATTGACGAGAAGGTTAGGTATTCTCGTCGGGAGCACAGTAGGCTCCTTTGTGGTGTTATCAAAGTTTGGCACAAAATCGACAGTGTCAGAATCAAGGTCGCGCAGCATTTCCTCGCCCATACGGGAGAGCTTAACCTCAGTGTAACGCATAGCGGCAGGAGAGTCTCCGTCGATAGATCCGAAGTTACCTTGCCCGAATACAAGAGGGTAGCGGAGCGACCATTCCTGTGCCAGACGCACCATGGTCATATATATCGAGGAGTCACCGTGAGGGTGATAGTGACCCATCACGTCACCAACGATACGAGCTGATTTCTTAGTGTCTCCTGAGAAATAGTTGCCAACCTCACCCATGCCATAAAGCACTCGACGGTGGACCGGTTTGAAGCCATCTCGAACATCAGGGAGTGCACGAGAAACAATGACCGACATCGAATAGTCGATGTAGGCGCTTTTCATTTCCGATTCTATATTTACCGGAATAATCTTATCTTCGTCAATAGTCATTTTTGCATAATCTTTTCAACTTACAAAATTAACAAAAAAAACTCAATCATGCAAATAAAATTCAACTTTCACAAGCGAAAGTTGAGGGTGAATGGTCTAAATAAAAAAGCGTTGCCATTTCCGGCAACGCTTTTCTGAAAACATATAAGATTATTGGCATGGATCATTGTAGTTGAAATCAAGACGTTCAGACTCCGGATCCTTTTTACTTACTTCAATCACACCGCCAAGTTTGCCTTCTGCATTAAGTTTAAGAAGGAGCTCGGCAAGGTCATCCTCAAGATATTTCTGTATGGATCTCTTAAGAGGACGGGCACCGAAATTCTTATCATATCCCTTTTCAGCGATGAAATCCTTTGCTTCATCTGATAATTTAAGTTCATATCCAAGTTTCATCACGCGTCCGTAGAAGTCAGCGAGCTCAACATCGATTATCTTGAAGATTGCATCTTTGTCAAGTTGGTCGAACATCACGATATCGTCGATACGATTCAGGAATTCGGGTGAGAAAGCTCGGTTGAGGGCCTTTGAGATCACACCTTGAGCCTGCTTCTTATCATCGGCAGCTGTATTGAAACCGACACCTGCAGTGCCGAAATCTTTCAGTTGGCGGCTACCGACATTCGAGGTCATGATTATGATGGTATTCTTGAAATCTATACGTCGTCCGAGCGAGTCGGTAAGACGTCCTTCATCCATTACTTGGAGAAGAAGATTGAATACGTCGGGGTGAGCTTTCTCTATTTCGTCAAGAAGCACAACCGAGTAAGGACGACGACGCACCTTTTCCGTGAGTTGTCCACCTTCTTCATAACCCACATATCCCGGAGGAGCCCCGACAAGACGACTGACCGTGAATTTCTCCATGTATTCACTCATGTCGACACGAATCAGCGCATCGGTGCTGTCAAAAAGATATTCGGCAAGTTTCTTTGCAAGGTGAGTCTTTCCGACTCCGGTAGGACCAAGGAACATGAACACTCCGATAGGTTTATCAGGATCTTTAAGACCGATACGATTACGCTGGATTGCCTTCACCACCTTCTTGATAGCATCATCTTGACCGATAACCGAACCATGAAGCGTATTTCCCATCTCGAGAAGTCTATTACCCTCAGTCTGAGCTATACGTTGAGTGGGGACACCCGTCATCATAGCAACAACTTCCGCCACCTTTTCATCATCGACAGTCTGACGATCCTTATCGAGCTTAGCTTCCCATTTGGCCTTCATCTTCTCAAGTTCCTGCTTCAAAGAAGTTTCCTTATTCCGAAGTTCAGCGGCTTTAGGGAAATCTTGAGCCTGCGCGGCTTCAAGTTTTTGCTCAGTAGTCACGGCAATTTCATTCTCAAGAGCATCAAGTTCTTCCGGAACGATGATATTGCTGATATGAACGCGACTGCCGGCCTCGTCAAGTGCGTCAAGTGCTTTATCAGGGAAATTACGGTCGCTGACATAGCGTTCGGTGAGTTCCACACAAGCTTTCAGAGCCTCATCCGTGTATATCACATTATGATGATCTTCATATTTTGATTTCACTTGATTAAGTATCTCAAGAGTTTCCTCCGGCGTGGTAGGTTCAACGATCACTTTTTGGAAACGACGTTCCAATGCGCCGTCTTTCTCGATATTCTTACGATATTCATCAAGCGTTGTAGCTCCGATACATTGAATTTCTCCACGGGCCAGAGCGGGCTTGAGCATATTGGCGGCATCCATAGTGCCCGGAGCGCCACCGGCACCCACAATTGTATGAATTTCGTCAATAAATAGAATTATATCCGGATTCTTTTGAAGCTCATCAAGAACTGCCTTGATTCTTTCTTCAAACTGACCACGATATTTAGTGCCGGCCACCATGCCGGCCATATCAAGACCGATCACTCGTTTGTTGAAAAGCACTCGGCTCACTTTCCTCTGATTGATACGAAGCGCAAGCCCCTCTACAATAGCGGATTTACCAACACCAGGCTCACCAATAAGTACAGGATTGTTCTTTTTGCGTCGCGAAAGAATCTGTGCAAGACGCTCGATTTCGGTCTCACGTCCCACTACGGGATCAAGTCTTCCTTCGGCAGCGGCTTTTGTCATGTCATAGCCGAATTTGTCGAGAGCGGGTGTATCAGATTTCTCTTTGGCTTTAGAACCGCCTTTTGACTTGCCGCCGGAAGTGGCAGCAGGTTCGAATTCGTCGTCATCCTCATCCATTTCGGAATCATCTTCAGCATCCTTCTGTCCGAATGGGAAAGGAGGAATCTGACCCGGACCAATAGACTGTATGGAGATATCGAAATTAAGGTATTTTTCCTTAAATTCGCGCAGAAACTCGCTATCCATCGATCTCTGATCGTGAATAAGGGATAGAAGAATATGTTCGCCTCCTATCACTGAAGAATGCATCTTGCGTGCTTCAGAAGTGGCGAGTTGGAGATGACGAAGAGCGGGCATGCTTATTCTGTATTGCTGCTCAAAGAGGGTAGTGGACTCTCCTGAATTCACCATCTCTGTAATCTGCTCCTCAACCTCCTTACGCATCTTGTCGATAGGAACTCGAAGCTGTTTAAGGATTTTAAAAGCATATCCGTTTTCATCTCTGAGTGCTGCCAACACAAAATGCTCACTGACAATTATCTTAGAGTCAAATTCCTGAGCTATGTTGTAAGCTTGTTCAAGGATGGGACGAAATTGCTTTGAATAGTCGTTCTTCATTTATATTTAGTTTGTCTTATATTAACATTTATGTAACGATGCGAGCATATCAAGCTGCAATCTACATAGTAACAAATGGCGTGCCAAAAATAGTTAAGGCGGGGAGAGTAACGCCACCCCCGCCTTAAATATTTATTGCACTGATATTTTACATCATACCCGGCATTCCTCCGGCCGGCATGGGAGGCACGGGGTTATCCTCTTTTTTGTCAGCAATGACACATTCAGTGGTGAGGAACATTCCTGCGATGCTTGCGGCATTCTCAAGAGCCACACGAGTCACTTTAGCCGGATCGATTACGCCGGTAGCGAAGAAGTTCTCATAGTTGTCAGTACGGGCATTGTAGCCGAAATCACCTGAACCTTCCTTCACTTTCTGAACAATTACAGCACCTTCAAGACCGGCATTAGCCACAATCTGACGAAGAGGTTCTTCAATAGCACGGCGTATAATGGCGATACCTGTGGTCTCATCATTGTTTTCGCCTTTCAGTTCGTCAAGAGCAGACAGGCAACGAATGTAAGCCACGCCGCCACCGGGAACAATACCTTCAGCGATAGCTGCACGAGTAGCGCTGAGTGCGTCATCAACACGGTCTTTCTTCTCCTTCATTTCAACTTCTGAAGGAGCACCGATATACAGGACAGCCACACCACCGGCGAGTTTTGCAAGACGTTCCTGAAGTTTCTCCTTATCATAGTCAGATGTTGTGGTCTCGATCTGAGCCTTAATCTGATTTACACGAGCATCGATAGCATCCTTGGAACCGGCACCATTCACGATTGTGGTATTGTCTTTGTTGACTGTCACTTTTTCGGCAGTGCCAAGGTCATTGACAGTAGCCATCTTGAGCTGCATACCCTTTACTTCGCTGATGACGTTTCCGCCGGTAAGGATAGCGATATCCTCAAGCATTTCTTTGCGGCGGTCGCCAAAACCGGGAGCCTTGACAGCGCAGATCTTAAGTGAACCGCGAAGACGGTTTACTACAAGTGTAGCAAGCGCTTCATTGTCGACATCCTCAGCGATAATGAGAAGTGGACGACTGGTCTGTGCTACTGCCTCAAGGATAGGAAGCATCTCCTGAAGATTAGAGATCTTCTTATCATAAAGGAGAATGAAAGGAGAATCCATCTCACATTCCATCTTCTCGGAGTTAGTCACGAAGTAAGGGCTGATGTAACCGCGGTCGAACTGCATACCTTCTACCACTTCAACAGTAGTTTCAGTACCCTTGGCTTCTTCGACAGTGATGACACCCTCTTTCTTAACTGTCTTCATGGCCTCTGCAATAAGACGACCTATTTCTTCGTCATTGTTGGCTGAGATACGTGCTACATTCTCAATCTTAGCCATGTCGTCGTCAACTTCCTGACTCATGCCCTTGATACCTTCCACAACTTTGGAAACAGCTTTGTCAATACCACGCTTAAGATCCATTGGATTGGCACCCGCCGCCACATTCTTCAGGCCTTCAGTGACGATAGCCTGTGCAAGCACTGTTGCGGTTGTGGTTCCGTCACCGGCCTGATCGCCGGTCTTGGAAGCGACTTCTTTCACGAGCTGAGCACCCATGTTCTCAAAAGAATTCTCAAGTTCTATCTCCTTAGCTACTGTCACACCGTCTTTTGTGATGTGAGGAGCACCGAATTTTTTCTCTATTATGACATTACGTCCTTTAGGACCGAGAGTCACTTTGACGGCATCAGCAAGCGCGTCAACGCCTTTCTTTAGCTCTTCACGAGCCTGTATGTTGAATTTAATTATCTTTGCCATTTTTAGAATAGAAATGTTTTAAAGTTTAAAATGTTTAAATGGTTTAAGCGTTTAGGCTTAGGAGAATAAAAAGTCGATGTCATAAATTCGCTGCTCCTAAACTTTCTAAACTATTAATAAACCCCTTAACCTATGATTATGCGATTACTGCAAGTACATCGCTTTGGCGCATGATGAGATATTTTTCGCCTTCAAATTCAATCTCAGTGCCAGCATATTTGCCATACAGCACTTCGTCGCCGGCCTTAAGGATCATATCCTCATCTTTAGTACCGTTACCGGCTGCAAGAACTTTTCCCCGTAGCGGTTTTTCTTTAGCAGAATCCGGAATGATGATGCCGGACATAGTCACTTCTTCTGCGGCAGTCGGCTGAATAAGCACGCGGTCGCCAAGTGGTTTGATGTTCATTTCTTTTATTCGATTTATAGGGTTATACAATTATTTTAATAATATTTTGACAAGTATGTCAAAACTTCACGAATGAAGATAAACAAAAACCGTGCCAAAATTCAATAATAATAACATTATTTTTCCATCATTGTTTCAGAATAACATAAAAGAAATGTTAATTGGAGGTATCAGACATCAGTTGTCAGGTATCTGGGACACACAGAAAAAATGGGAAGGCGCGATCGCTGCCTTCCCAAACAAACTTACATAAATAATGACAATTAATAATTTATCATTAATAATTAATCATTAATCATTAGATTAAGCATACATGTTGATGATTGCCTCATAGAGCTCCTGCTTACCGGAAGTCTGAGCGGGTTCGCCAACTTCACGGCCTATCTCAGCGAGTTGCTCGAGTGTAAGCTTACCTTCTTCGAATTCCTTGCCTTTACCTGCGTCAAAAGAAGCGTAGCGATCGGCAAGCATCTTCTTGTAAGGTGACTTTTCAAGAACGTTAGCCGCACATTCAAGAGCACGAGCCATAGCGTCCATTCCGGCGATGTGAGCGATGAAGATATCTTCGAGATCTGTAGAGTTACGACGAGTCTTAGCGTCAAAGTTAGTACCACCATTGCCGAGACCACCGTTGCGGATGATCTGCATCATTGCCTGAGTAAGTTCATAATTGTCAATCGGGAACTGGTCAGTATCCCAGCCATTCTGGTAGTCACCACGGTTAGCGTCGATGCTTCCGAGCATGCCGTTGTCAACTGCCACAGCGAGCTCGTGCTCAAATGTATGACCGGCAAGAGTAGCGTGGTTAACCTCGATATTTACCTTAAAGTCTTTTTCAAGACCATGAGCCTTGAGGAAACCAATTACTGTCTCTGTGTCGACATCATACTGATGCTTGCTTGGTTCCATAGGCTTTGGCTCGATAAGGAATGTTCCGGTGAATCCTTTGCTGCGTGCATAGTCGCGGGCCATTGTAAGCATAGTAGCAAGATGTTCTTTCTCACGCTTCTGATCTGTGTTGAGGAGGCTCATGTAGCCTTCGCGACCACCCCAGAACACATAGTTCTGACCACCGAGTTCAATAGTAGCGTCAATAGCGTTCTTAATCTGCACAGCTGCACGGGCCACTACGTCGAAATCCGGATTGGTAGCTGCACCATTCATATATCGGCCATGACCGAATACATTGGCTGTACCCCAGAGGTTCTTGATATTAGTACCCTGCATCTTTTCCTTGATGTACGCAACCACTGCCTTGAGATTAGCTTCGTATTCTTCAACAGAGTCACCTTCTTCAACGAGGTCAACATCGTGGAAACAGAAATATTCAACACCGAGTTTCTCCATGATCTCGAAACCGGCATCAACTTTGTTTTTGGCGCGTTCTACAGCAGTCTCACCTACATTCCATGGGAATTTCTTAGTACCGCCACCGAACTGGTCGCCACCTTCAGCGCAAAGGGTGTGCCACCAAGCCATGGCAAACTTGAGCCATTCCTTCATAGGTTTGCCGAGGATAAGTTTCTCTGCGTCATAGTAACGGTAGGCGAGGGGATTATAGCTTGAAGTGCCCTCGAACTTGATTTTCCCAATGCCGGGAAAGTATTCTTTCTGTGCCATTGTTTTATATATTTATATGGTTTTTGGTTATTGTAAATTTTTATAGGGCTGATGGGCCTGACAGGCAAGTATGAGTCTTATGGGACAAATTATTAATTTAAGTTTCGCAAGCTCAACTTAAGGGCTAAAGGATATAAGATTAATCTGCCAATTATAAGGTATAAATATATATGAATTTTCATACTCAAGTGATAACCCCTTAACCTTATAACCTTCTTAATCTTCAACTTTCGCAAGCGAAAGTTGAATAATTAATCATTATGTATTAGGTTCAGGCGTTCCTTCCATAACTTATATGCTTCCAGATAGGGTTTGCGGTCGGCAGGAGGATTTATTTCAGCTATTTTCTTGAGAGTGGCGAATGCTTCTTCATGATCCTTATAAATACCTGCACCGATACCGGCACCTTTTGCAGCCCCGACACTTCCATCAGTTTCATAAAGTTTGATTGTCGCTCCGCTGACAGCTGCGAGGGTCTCGCGGAAAAGCGGACTAAGGAACATATTGGCATTACCGGCATGAATAGTATCAACCTTTATTCCCATTGCCTCTGTGATTTCAATGCCGTACATAAAGGAGAATACTATACCCTCCTGAGCGGCACGCATCAGATGAGCCTTAGTGTGAATATTGAAATTGATTCCAAATATCGAACAGCCGGTTTCCTTATTTTGCAGAATACGCTCTGCTCCATTGCCAAAGGGAATGATGCTGATACCTTCTGCTCCGACGGGTACGGATTCCGCCATGCGGTTCATATCATCATAACTCATGCCGGGATCAGCGATATTACGCTTGACCCAGCTATTCAGGATTCCGGTGCCGTTGATACATGTGAGCACACCGATACGCGGATTTTCAGGAGTATGATTGACATGAGCGAAACAATTGACCCTTGATTTAGGATCGCAGTCCACTTTGCCGTTGATAGCATAAACCACTCCCGAAGTGCCTCCTGTAGCTGCTATTTCACCGGGGTTGAATACATTGAGGCTAAGAGCGTTGTTCGGTTGGTCGCCGGCACGGAAAGTAATGGGAGTTCCCGGTTCGAGACCAAGTTCTTTCGCCGGTTCGGGAAGAAGTCTGCCTTGAATACTGAAAGTAGGTTTCACTTCCGGAAGAATCTCCATGTCGAAGCCGAAATAATCCATCAGGAATTTAGCAGGAGCGTTTTCCTTGAAGTCCCAAAGCACATAGTTGGATATTCCTTCGGGAGTAGTGCAGATCTCTCCTGTCATCTTCATTGCGATATAGTCGGCGGGAAGCATTATTTTATATATTTTCTCAAACACTTCCGGCTCGTTTTCTTTAACCCATGCGAGTTTGGCAGCGGTAAAATTACCAGGAGAATTAAGAAGATGATTCAGGCACTTTTCTTCACCGAGATCCTTAAATGCCTTTTCGCCATATGGCACGGCACGAGAGTCACACCATATAATCGCATCGCGAAGCAGGTTACGGTCCTTATCGACGCAAACGAGACCGTGCATCTGGAAAGAAAAACCAATAGCCTTGATTTCAGTGGGATTTACCTTTGAGATGTCGAGAACACTCTTAGTCACCTCCTTTATATATTTCCACCAGTTTTCAGGGTTCTGTTCAGCCCAACCCGGTTTGATAGCTTTTATCGGAGCTTCCGATTTCGGGAAAAAATCGGTAGCAACGCATTTGCCGCTTTCACCTTCTACGATACTTGCCTTTACGGAAGACGTACCTATGTCGTAACCTAATAAATACATTTAATGTCGTGTTTATGGGATATATAGTATGATAATCTCTTGCTGATTGGTCCTGAGGACTCTTCTGTCTACAAAATTAATAAATAATTCAGACTTACAAAAACTTTTC
>CAMWJD010000069.1 GCA_947174515.1 uncultured Porphyromonadaceae bacterium | reverse complement strand
ATTCACATATTTTAAGTATTCAGGGGTTGATTGTGAGTGATTTTTTTGGTAATTTTGCAAATTATGAATTCAAAAAGATACCTTACTATACTGGCTGCTGGAGCTATTTCGCTTGGAATATGCGACTGGATAGGCCTACCCGACATACTGGACTCCGATGTTTTTGAGACTTCACAGGCATCGGCAGCAAAAAAGAAAAGTAAACGGAAGAGCTCTTCGAAAAGATCGTACTCTTCAAAGACAACAGCTAATAAAAGCAGATATAAAAGTTCAAGGACACGAAAGAAACGGACCACGGCTGCCGTACCGCGCGCCACAGCCTCGATGCCTCCCGTGGAGACTCCAAGCAACGACTCTTTGACGCTTTCTGTCAATGAACGACTCATCAAACTCATACCCAAGAGCCATAATCCCGGCGGTCTTAGAGTAAATAGTGTCAAGCAGGACACTATCAACCGAAAGCTTGTCTTCAGCCTCAACGAAAATTTTACCTACCTGCCAATCAACAAAGAGTATATCGCTCAGCTTGAAGGTCAGGCAAAAGAAGCTATACCGGACTCGCTCGAAGGCTACATCATTGATCTTAGAGTAAGCGGGAAACCCCTTTCATATTACATAAACACCATAGACAAGCTGCCGAAAGAATACCGGACCAATATACCTTTTGTAAGATCGGCAGAGCCCCTTTCTCCCATCACAAAGGGCATGCAGGGCGACAATATCGCTATGTGGCACAGTCATGGAAGATACTACAAACCGGCTAACGATAACTGGTATTGGCAACGCCCGTTCCTTTTTCAGGCCGTGGAGGATACATACACCTTAGGATTTATTCTTCCCTATGCTGTCCCTATGCTTGAAAACGCCGGCGCTTACGTGTTGCTACCCAGAGAAAGGGATATTAATCCTATAGAAGTAATCGTTGACAATGACCAACCTGATGATGGAACTGTATTGTATTCCCAGAATACTTATTTTGAATCTAACGGTCATCAGAAATGGGAAACCGGCGATGGCGAGGCTTTCATATATGACCTCCCGGATTTCAGGGACACTGAAAATCCATTTGAAAACGGTACCTACCGACAGGTAAAGACCACAAGAAGCGGCAGTCCTTCCACAGCCTCATGGGTGGCGGACATTCCCGAATCAAGAGAGTATGCCGTATATGTCAGCTATAAATCTCTACCTAATTCTGCTGAAGACGCTCGATACACAATCAACTATGACGGAGGTTCGGAAGATATTCTCGTCAATCAAAAGATGGGTGGAGGAACATGGATATATCTCGGTACATATCCGCTTGCAGAAGGCTACGATCCTGAAAATCCCATTGTGGTTCTTACAAGCAGAACGGAAAAGGGTGGTGAGACTGTTGTGACTGCGGACGCGGTCAAAATTGGCGGAGGAATGGGTAATATCGCTCGTTCTCCCAAACGAAGCGACGTGTTGTGGAATAACGTTCTATCATCATCTGATAATGATATTCAATCACCTGTAACATCTAATTCCGACAATTCTATATCGGCTGAAAAACCTGTTGCTACGGATAATCCTTTCAGAAAGGAAGAGTCTCAGAAAGAACCTGTATTCAAGACATCAGGCCTTCCCCGCTGGCTTGAAGGAGCGAGATATTGGCTCCAATGGGCAGGTATGCCGGATTCAATTTATGCTCCATACGCAGGTACCGACGACTATAAAGACGACTATACGAGCCGCGGACTCTGGGTCAACTATCTCGCCGGCGGTTCTCGGGTGCTTCCTAAGGAAAAGGGACTTGGTATTCCCATAGATGCCGTGATGGCGCTTCACAGTGATGCCGGTAAAAGGGCTGACGACACTTTTATCGGCACTCTTGGTATTTATTTTACAAATGGCAATGGAAATTATGCTGATGGAACTCCTCGTAAGAATTCCCGCACTATGACCGATATGCTGATGAGGCAGATCACCGGCGACATAAGAGCGAAATATGAACCTGAGTGGACCCGACGATCTATGTGGGACAAATCTTATGTTGAAGCAAGACTCCCGGAAGTGCCCACCACGCTTATTGAACTTCTTAGCCATCAAAATTTCGCTGATATGCAATATGGCAACGATCCTAGATTCAGATTCACAGTCGGACGTGCCATTTATAAAGCCCTGGCCCGTTTTGTCGGGGAGAGAAAAGACCGTCAAGTAGTGATACAACCACTGCCGGTAAAGAATTTTGCCATTACACAAACGGGCAAAAATGTATATCGTTTGTCTTGGCAGCCTACTGCAGATGAATTGGAACCCACAGCGGTGCCTACCGGTTACATTGTCATGGAAAGAAGTGGCGACGACATGAGTTTCCATAAAATTGGAGAAACATCAAAACCATATTTTGAGATTCAAGCCGATGATGATGAGATTCATTCTTTCCAAATCATTGCATATAATGAAGGAGGTCGTTCGTTCCCATCCGAGATTCTTGCTTTCCGCCACTGTAACAATGATCGTAATCCAATATTGATCGTGAATGGATTCACAAGAGTCTCAGCTCCTGCGATTGTTTCAGACGGTGATTTTGCCGGATTTGATACTGCTAATGATTTTGGCGTTCCTTACATTGAAGATGTGTCTTTCACTGGTCATCAATCGGAATTTCACCGATCTGCCGGTGAGGGATTTGGAAAGAGCGGCGACAAGTACGTAGCTTCTGTAATTGCAGGTAATACTTTTGACTTTCCATATATTCATGGAGAATCGATTGCCGAGGCAGGAAGAGCCTTTATCAGCGCAAGTGTAGGGGCAGTTGAGCAAGGAAGCGTAAATCTTTCGGACTATAAGACAATCGATTTGATTTTAGGCAAGCAGAAAGCTTCTGTCATGGGTCGTGGCAATAATGGTGCTGAATTTATTGCTTTCCCTAAAAAACTTAGGAATGCATTGACCGGGTTTCTTGATAAAGGTGGAGATTTGATTGTCAGCGGACAATATGTGGCCAGTGATCTCCAAGACACGAAAAATGATTTGGATGCAGCCAAATGGGGTGAGGATGTGCTTTGCATCACTACTCCGGATTCCATTCCTCTTTCTTCATGCGGAAAGATAGATGGAATGTCCGGTCCTCTTAAATCGTCTCTTGGAAGCCGAAGATACGCATATTCACATACTCTAAATTCCGATCAGTATATTGTGGAACGCCCGGATGCGATAATTGCTACGCCGAAGGCTGACGAGGCGGCCACTTTCCTCAGATTTACCGATACTGACGCTGCTGCCGGTCTCCTTATCCGCGACGGCAAGTCAAGAAGAGCTGTGATGAGTGTGCCGTTCGAGTCATTGACTGATGAAAATCAACGTAACCTTCTCATGAAAGAATTACTTGAGTGGATAGAGAAATAATTTTTAGTGTTGAATATTGAATTGAAAATATAAATGATTCAGTTTGAAAATATAAGCCAGCTCAGAGAAGAAATTTTCCGAAACGGCCTCGACCAATTTATCTTTGTAAAGTTAGGTAATAAAGAGGTGAGGATGTATCCAAATTCTGAAAGAAGAATGTGTGAGCTTACAGAGATTTGCGATGTGCCTCTGGCATATGCATGGTATCGTGAAGTAGCTGATGATGGCGTAGTCACTAATCATCCTACTATCGACTATCAGCTTGGTTCGATGAGAGATGACTTCGATTTTGGTTCTGTTGTTCTGCTGAATGTGGCTGACGTTCTAAACGCTTCTGAAGATTTTGAAAAGGAATATGATGATCTGCCCGATGGTGGATGGTATGCCTTAAGGCTCAGAATGCTCACAGGAAGAGGTGCGCTTTGTATCAACGAGTATCTCTACGAACAGACGAAGACAGACTATAGGAAGAGTGGAGATCAGCAGCACGACTATGTGAATCCGCGAAATGCTGATTATCAGAAAGCGATGGAAATGGTGTTTCGTGCACATCTTCGTGATATCAATGCCCTTGTTGGCGAGCCAAAGATAGCACATGTAGGGTCTGAATACTTTGATTTGGAAGCCAGTGTAATTATTCCGGTTAGAAATAGAGTTTCAACAATTATGGATGCTGTGAACTCCGCCCTTTCTCAGCTTACGGATTTTCCTTTCAATGTCATTGTGGTCGACAACGGAAGCACCGATGGCACAAGAGAGGCGCTTCTCTCTGTCGCTGATCCTCGTCTTCATGTCATACTCCATGAAGATGAAGATGGTCTCGGTATCGGAGGTTGTTGGAATAAAGCGATTGAATTCGGGAAGTGCGGACGTTTTGCCGTGCAACTTGATTCAGATGATGTATATTCAGGAAAAGACACTCTTCAGAAGATAGTCGATAAATTCTATGAAGAAAACTGCGCGATGGTAGTCGGAAGCTATACTTTGACTGATTTCGATATGAATGTCATACCTCCCGGTCTCATTTCTCATAATGAATGGACTGTTGAAAACGGAGCCAACAATGCTCTTCGCATCAATGGATTTGGCGCGCCCAGAGCTTTCTATACTCCTATCGCAAGAGAAATATTGTTTCCCAATGTCTCTTACGGCGAAGACTATGCTATGGCTTTGCGTATTTCTCGCACATGGAAGGTAGGGCGTATATACGATTCTATCTATAATTGCAGGAGGTGGGGCGGAAACAGCGATGCCGCTCTCTCCGTAGAGAAAACTAACGAAAACAATATCTATAAGGATTTTATTCGTACGATAGAACTTCTTGCCCGCATCCATGAAAATATGGAGGAAGAATCCTGATGAATGATTCTGTTGAGTCCATAAGTCAAAAACGAGTGAAGTATATGTTGGAATTTATTGATTCGCAATTGGCGCACTGGCCTCTGGCAAGAGATAATTATCAGGCGCTTGGACGATCGGAACGCAGAAGCATTCAGCTCGGCGACCTCACAGTCGGTATTCAGCATAATCCTGCGCGGATAGTTTCGACCGCGGCCAAGACTGATGCTAAATCTATTGCTGAGCGTCCTTGTTTTTTATGCTCAAAGAATCGACCGCCGCTGCAAGTGGGAATTGAAATTACAGAGGGCTGGGAACTTCTTCTCAACCCCTATCCTATTTTCCCTACTCATTTCACAATCGTTTGCAAGACGCACGCTCCTCAAGAGGGCTTCCCGTTGGACATGGTGTGTATGTCGGAAAAGCTTCCGGGGCATACTGTGTTTTTCAATGGAAAGCACGCCGGGGCTTCCTGTCCTGACCATTTGCACTGTCAGGCAGTAAAGACACATGAGCTACCTCTTATGCGACTGATTGAAAATAAGCATACCCTCAAGTATGGAAGGAAAGCCACACCTGATACTCTATGCCTCGATACTCCTTTTGCTTTTGTAAGTCTTATCATCACTCCTGATTTGGAGGGAATGTCGGAGCTTGCCGGAATTGAGTCAACTATTGGAACAGAGTATATCAAGCATGGCAGATTTAACGCGTTCGTATGGATAGATTCCGGTGGATTGCTTAGAATTTGCATTGTTCGTAGAGCAGCACATCGGCCGTCATGCTATGGATCTGAGGTTGGGCAGCATCTTATCTCACCGGGATGCATAGATATGGCAGGTGTGTTGATCACTCCGCTTAAAAAAGATTACGACACATTGACAGAAGAAGAAGTGAGAAGTATCTACAAAGAATGTTCTGTAAAGCTTTTTTAAGATGAAATATTTGTGGGTATGGATGGAATTTGTTAATTTTGCGTGTTGAAACGGATTATAAATATAATATTCCGTAGATAATAATTGACACTAATAATTAGATACAAAAAAACATTATCAAAATGAGAAAGAATATTGTAGCCGGCAACTGGAAAATGAACACTACTCTTGACGAGGGTGTGGAACTTGCAGATGCAGTTAACTGTGCATTAAAAGCAAAGAAAGCTAACTGTGAAGTAGTAATTTGTGTTCCCTTTACTCATCTTACTTCTGTTCACGGTGTCATAGACGCTGATATTCTCGGACTCGGAGCCGAAAACTGCTCAGAACATGAAAGTGGCGCTTACACAGGTGAGGTCAGCGCTCCAATGGTGAAAAGCACAGGTGCTACCCACGTGATACTTGGCCACAGCGAACGCCGTCAATATTTTGGTGAGACAAACGAGCAACTTCTTGCTAAGACTAAGCTTGCTCTTGCCAATGGTCTTACTCCGATTTTCTGCGTCGGTGAAGTGCTTGAAGAACGTGAAAACGGCACATACAATGATGTTGTTGCCGGTCAGGTAGAAGCTCTGTTCAGCCTTTCTCCTGAAGACTTTGCAAAGATCGTAATTGCATACGAACCGGTTTGGGCGATCGGCACCGGCAAAACAGCTACTGCTGACCAGGCTCAGGACATGCACGCTCACATCCGCAATGTAATCGCTGCTAAATATGGTAAAGAGCTTGCCGACAACACATCGATTCTTTACGGTGGAAGCTGTAAGCCGTCTAATGCAAAGGAACTCTTCGCTAAGCCGGACGTAGACGGTGGTCTGATCGGCGGAGCTGCATTAAAGGCTGATTCTTTCATGGGAATTGTAGAAGCTTTTGATTGATATAATCTGATGATTTATCTCAAATCATACATTAATCTGTTCATCTCGGCATTTTTATTGTCGGGATGGACATTTACTGTTTTTGCCGACGGGCCGGAATATGATAATATTGTGGAGCGGATCATGGCGGAATCAAATGGCAATGTCAAGATTGAGATTGATGAAGATTTACTCAACAAAATATTAACTGATCCCAGTGTATCTGTAAAAAAGAAGGATACCAAGGATCAAAACTCTGTAAGAAACGGTTACAGAATTCAGGTTTTCAGCGACGGTCGTAATCAAAGTTCTCTGGAAGCGCGTGCTAAGGCGCGTGGAAACGCCATCGTCGCCCGTTTCCCAAAATACAGAGGGCAAGTATACACATTTTCAAGTGCTCCTAACTGGTATACAAGGATTGGTAACTTTCGAAATGAAGAGGAGGCTCAAAAAGCACTTGATGAACTCAAACGATCATTTCCTTCTTTTAGCTCGGAAATGAGAGTCGTGAGGTCTAAAATCAACTTAAGATGATGAAGATACCACACGATGAAAAATTGATTGCCGAAATAGCAAATCATTATAGGGAAATTCTTCGGCTCATTGGTGAAAATCCGGATAGAAATGGACTTCAGAAAACTCCGGAACGAGCGGCCAAGGCTCTCGTCGATATAACGCAAGGATATAGGCAGAATCCTCTTGAAATTGCAAGAAAAGCAATTTTCGATTATGAAGGTTCAAAGATTGTCATTGTCAAAGATATTGAGTTTTACAGTATGTGTGAGCATCATATTCTTCCTTTCTTCGGCAAAATAACAGTCGGATACATTCCTAAAGGCAAGATGATCGGATTGTCGAAGTTGGCGCGCATCGTTGAGTCTTTTGCCAGGAGGCTTCAAGTGCAGGAAAGATTGACAGCTCAAGTTTGTTCACTTCTTGATGAAGCTATGCCTACTGATGGTGTCATAGTGGTTTGTAATGCTGAACATCTATGTATGAAAATGCGTGGAGTGGAAAAACAAGACAGCAGCACCACTACTTTTGATTATTGCGGTAGGTTTGAAAAGGAACCGGCTCTTAGAGAAGAGTTTATCCGGCTCCTTAATTTCTAATGTTTATTACGGTATTAGCTGTGCCCAAGCTAATTATTGAATCTGGTTATTAGTTTAAACTGAATATTAATATATATGTTGAAGATTATCAGCGTGATATTTGTTTGCTCAGAACTTCTTTTGTTCTTATTTGAGTCAGACCTCTTCTATTGGAATAATCGTTCAGCTGATCGGAACCGACGCAAAAAATCGTAAAGTATCTTGATTCCGGATGAGAAATGTAGAGTCCGCTGACTGTAGATGATGGATACATCGCGCCATTTTCTGTGAGCTTGATTCTTTTTGAAATTCCACTCTCAAGAATTTCAAATATTTCCTTGTTGAGTAGTTGATCCGGAAGCATCGGATATCCCATAGCCGGGCGAATTCCCTTGAACTCGCCCCGTAAAATACGTGCGATATCGAAAGCTTCTTCCTTGGCATAACCCCAATATTCATGCCTTACAAGATAATGCATCAATTCGGATGAAGCCTCGGCAAGTCGGTCTGCTATAGTCTGAATTAAAAGCGCACGATAGGAATCGCCTTTTTTCTCATACTCTTTTCTTAGACTATTGATATATTTGCCAGAACTCACTGTAAACACTCCGACATAATCCCCTTTAGGATTAATATAATCAGCGAGTGAAAGACATTGACTATCTGATTTTTGTTGCCTGAGCGTAGGAATCCTGTGTCCGTCTACAATTATATCATCTTCTTCTGAAAACGCTTTTACTATGCGCACTACGCCAAATCCGTCATAATTGTCACTTTCTGATATCTCCCTGATAATTTCTTTTGCATCCTCGACAAGTCGCATAGATTCAGTGGCTGAATCACATCCACATTTACATCCCCGGCCGTGCATTCCCCACGCATGGAGAAGCATCTTCCAATTTATGAGGGGTTCAACTTCCTCGATAGTAAAATTCTTTAGTATTATCTCCCCGACACCGCATGCCGGTTTCGGAGCAATATATTCTGATTTATTCATCCTGCCTCGTTGTCGCGCTTTCTCCAATGTCAGGATCTTATTCTCTGAATTGGAATGGGCATCTCTCAGAGCCTGTTGCTCTTTCTTCAAAGATGAGATAAAATTATCTTTATCCGATTTGTCAAGCAATCGTGCCGCTACTATTGGATTCTGAGAGGCATCTTTCATATGCACTACCGGACCTGAATATACGGGCGCAATTTTTAGGGCTGTATGGAGAGCCGACGTAGTGGCTCCTCCTATTAGCAATGGTATGTTAAGACCGGCTTTTTTTAAAGCCTCAGCAGTGGCTTTCATCTCGGCAAGAGAGGGCGTTATTAGTCCGGACAGACAAATAATATCTGGATTCTCTTTTAAAGCAGTATTGACAATTTCCTCTGCGGGAACCATCACACCCAGATCAATAATTTCAAAATTATTGCATGCAAGTACAATAGAGACAATATTCTTGCCTATATCGTGTACGTCACCTTTTACAGTGGCAAGCAATATCTTTCCTGCTTTTTTTCCATCTGATTTCGAAGCATCGGCAAGCAAAAAAGGTTCAAGATGGTCTACTGCCATTTTCATAACTCTTGCAGTCTTAACTACCTGAGGAAGGAACATCTTTCCTTCTCCAAACAGTTCTCCAACCCTCTTCATGCCATCCATAAGCGGTCCTTCTACTATGTCGACAGCTTTCATTGACTTGGAAATCTCATCCAGATCATCAAAAAGATGCTCGGAACGGCCGGAAACAATCGCATCTTCAATCCGTCTATTTACCGGCACGCTCAAATCGCGCTCACCGGAGGTTGCACTTTGACTTTTCAACGCTACTTCCTTAGTTGCGTAGTCAGCAAGAAGATCTGAAGCCTTTAAGCTGCGTGCAAGCACCACATCTTCTATCAAAGTGCGCAATTCCGTATCGATCTCATCATAAGTGAGGGCCGATGCCGGATTCATAATTGCCATGTCAAGTCCGGCTGAAATCGCATGATATAGAAAGACTGTATGCATGGCTTCTCGCAAAGCATTTCTTCCTCTGAAAGCAAAAGACAGATTACTAATGCCACCACTCGTGCGGGCACCGGGAAGGTTCTTTTTCACCCACCTTACAGCTTCTATGAAGTCAATGCCATACCGGGAATGTTCCTCCAAACCTGTAGCAACTGCCATCACATTGACATCAAAGATTATATCGTCGCCAATGTAGCCGCACTTCTCAGTCAAGATGCCATATGCTCTTTTGCAGATCTCAATTTTTCTTTCATAAGTGTCAGCCTGGCCTTTCTCATCGAATGCCATTACAATTACGGCTGCTCCAAGTTGACGGATACGTCTTGCTTTTTGGATAAAAATATCCTCCCCTTCTTTGAGTGAAATTGAATTAACTATTGCCTTTCCTTGCAGATTCTTAAGTGCTGATTCCACAACATTCCAGTTGGAAGAATCCACCATCACAGGCACCTTCGCTACCTCCGGTTCGGACGCATATAGTCGTAAAAAGTGAGTCATTTCATTGGGCGCATCAAGCAACGGATCATCCATATTGATATCCAATACCATCGCTCCATCCTCAACTTGCTTCGCAGCAATACGTAATGCCTCATCATAGTTTTTCTCTTTAATAAGACGCAGGAATTTACGCGAACCAGCTACATTACATCTCTCTCCTACCACGAGGAAATTATTTTCAGGACGCACCTCCACCCTTTCAAGACCGGAAATGCGGAGTGCGTTTTCAAGATAGTGAGGAACATAAGGAGATGCAGATTTTACGGCATTGCTTAATGCTGAAATATGAGCCGGGGTTGTGCCGCAACAACCTCCTACCACATTGACGAATCTCTCTTTTATAAGTGGAGATATTTCTGCGATGAATTTTTCCGGAGTTAAATCATATTGTCCCAAAGCATTAGGAAGTCCGGCATTCGGGTGAGTTGATATGAAATGTGATGTAGACTTTGATAATTCCTTCACTGCCGGTATGATATCTTCAGGACCAAAACTGCAATTCAATCCGAGGCTTACCACACATGGATATTCCTCAACTGATGTGCTGAACGCTTGCAGTGTCTGCCCGCTTAGTGTTCGTCCGCTCTTGTCAGAGACCGTGGCTGAAATCATGATAGGAAGCATCTTGCCAAAAGCTTCCATCACATCGTTGGCAGCATCGAGGCCGGCTTTCAAATTCAAAGTATCAAAGACTGTTTCGAAAAGAATGATATCCACTCCCCCTTCTATCAGACCGATTATCTGGTCATGGTAAGCATCGTATAGCTCGTCGTAAGTCACATTGCGCTGAGCCGGATCTGATACATCCGGGCTCATGGTGGCGGATTTATTAGTAGGACCGACCGACCCTGCCACAAGAGGTCTGCCTCCCCATGCCCGTGATGATGATTCTTCAGCTGCCTGAAGGGCAATAGAGGCACCTGCCCGGTTTATTTCCCGCACAAGCCCCGGTATGATATCAAGGTTATAATCTGCAAGCGAGATAGCATTGGCATTAAAAGTGTCTGTGCTTATGATGTCAGCGCCTGCATCAAGATATTCCTTGTGGATTGTCTTTATTATGTCCGGCATGGTGATGCAAAGAATATCATTGCAACCTATAAGGGAAGATGAGTGGCCGGCAAACCTTTCACCACGAAAATCTTTTTCTTCCAATCCCCATTTTTGAATCATAGTGCCCATAGCTCCATCAAGCACGAGCACATGACGTTTAAGGATATTTTTATATTCTTCTATTGCAGCCATGATCAAAATATTTTTTCAGCTATGCGAGCTATGCCATCGCTTATGCCCATTGTATAGAAATGAATTCCAGGGACACCTTTCTCAATAAGTTGTTCACATTGCTTTATGCACCATTCAATGCCTATTTCTTTGACTTCCATGTCATTTTCTGCATCTCTGATCTGAGAGGCAAGAGCTTCCGGAATATCAGTGCGGAAAACTTTTGGAAGCACGGTCAGTTGCTGCTTGCGATATATAGGCTTGATACCGGGAATAATTGGAACGTCGATGCCTTCAGCTCTGCATAGATCCACAAATTTAAAATATTTATCGTTGTCATAAAACATCTGCGTTATGAGATAATCCGCTCCTTTGTCAACTTTCATTTTTAGATAATGAATATCAGATTCCATATTGGGAGATTCCTCATGTTTTTCCGGATAGCACGCCATTCCGTAGGAAAACGGTGTCTCGATTCCTTGAATTGCTATATCCTCCAGACCAATACCTTTATTGAAGAGATTGATCTGATCCTGTAGATCGGTGGCATGCTCATGATAGTTCTCTTTGTCAGAATCTGAGATGAATTCGCGTTTATCATCACCTCGAAGAAGCATAAGATTATTGATGCCAAGAAAATTCAAATCAAGAAGAGCATACTCAGTCTCTTCTTTCGTAAATCCGCGGCAAATTATATGAGGCACAGGGATTAGACCATATCTGTTTTGAATAGCGGCGGCAATAGCTACAGTCCCGGGGCGCTTCACGACACTTACCCTGCGATGAGTTCCATTCGGAAGAGGCTTATAGATATATTCGCTATGGTGCGAAGTGATATTGACAAACTGAGGATCAAATTTCTTGAGTTTATCTATGATATCAAAAACTTTATTTATACTATTCCCTTTCAATGGAGGTAGAATCTCAAGCGAGAGAAAAGGATTTTTCCTACATTCAATGAGATCAATAATCTTTTTCATTTTTACCTGTTGTAGTTTTAATCCGTGAAATTAATAAAAGTTTTTGACAACTGCAAAAGAATTTCAGAATATTTTAAATTAATGAGAAACGTTATGACAAAATGTTAAGTAGCTCGCAAAAATTAATGATATGATAAATGCGAGATAATTTTGCGAC
>CAMWJD010000068.1 GCA_947174515.1 uncultured Porphyromonadaceae bacterium | reverse complement strand
CACACGGCGCAGGCGAGGATTACGAAGAACGCGTTCTTGATGCCGCGGATCTGAGAGATTTTCTCTTCTTTCTTGATCTTAGCCGCAACTGATGTAGCTGCTGACTGAGTCTTGGGATCGTTAGATGCCATAGATGTAATTAGTTTGGGTTGTTATTAATTAAAGATGTTAGTAATATGTCTTAATTTTTTGTTAGCCTTACGGCTTAACAATGCAAAATTACCAAAAATATCAAAATAATCAAATCTTATTTGAAAAAAAAATTGAGACTTTATTTCTTTTTTTCGTCAATTTTTCTCTTTCCCAAAACTAAATGACTATAAATTTGAATTTTATAGATTCCTTATAGCTTTTTGAACTTTTTGGGGTATTTGATGTTTAAGGTTTTGCTTTATGTTTATTCCGGAATGGATCATACCATCCCGGAATAATTATGTTTGTTATTGGATTGCAGCGATACCGGGAAGCACTTTCCCTTCGATCGCCTCGAGAAGAGCTCCACCGCCTGTAGATACATAGCTTACTGAGTCTGCAAGACCAAACTTGTTGACACAGGCCACCGAGTCGCCGCCTCCTACCAGTGAGAAGGCTCCATTGTCGGTAGCTTCTACGATTGCTTCAGCGATCGCGCGGCTGCCGGTTGTGAATTTCTCCATTTCGAATACTCCTGCCGGGCCATTCCAAAGTATTGTCTTAGCAGGAAGAATGGCTGCGCGGAATGCTGCGATGCTGTCGGGACCTGCATCAAGACCTTCCCATCCTTCAGGAATGTTCATTACCGAACATATTTGTGTATTGGCATCGTTGCTGAAGGCGTCAGCTGCGACGCAGTCTGTGCCGAGTACGAGGTTTACGCCTTTTTCTTTTGCTTTCTTCATGATGTCGAGAGCAAGATCAAGCTTGTCTTCTTCGCATATGGAGTTGCCTACTTTGCCACCCTGAGCCTTGGCAAATGTATAGGTCATGCCGCCGCAAAGTATTAGATTGTCTACCTTGTCCATGAGGTTTTCTATAATTCCAATCTTGGTAGATACTTTTGAACCTCCCATGATAGCGGTAAACGGACGTTTGATATCTTTAAGGATATTGTCGACCGCCTTCACTTCTTTTTCCATAAGATAGCCAAGCATCTTGTCGTTGGCATCAAAGTAGTCGGCGATGACTGCTGTGGATGCATGCTTGCGGTGGGCAGTGCCGAATGCATCGTTGACATAAACGTCAGCGTAGCTTGCGAGAGTCTTGGCAAATTCTTTCTGGCTCTTCTTCATTTCTTTCTTGGCTTCCTCGTAGGCAGGATCGTTCTTGTCGATGCCTACCGGCTTACCTTCTTCTTCAGGATAGAAACGGAGATTTTCAAGAAGAAGCACTTCACCCGGCTTGAGGTCTTTTGCTGCCTCCTGTGCCTTTGCACAGTCAGGTGCAAATTTCACTTCCGCTCCAAGCGCTTTTGCTACTGCTTCGCGAATTTGCGAAAGGCTCAGTTTCTCATTGACTTTCCCTTTCGGCTTGCCCATGTGGCTCATTAAGATTAGAGAACCTCCGTCTGCAAGGATCTTCTTAAGGGTTGGAAGTGCGCCACGGATGCGGGTATCGTCGCTGATGGTGCCGTCTTCATTGAGAGGTACGTTGAAGTCTACTCTGACTATCGCCTTTTTACCGGCGAAATTGTAATTGTCAATTGTTGCCATTTTTCAACTACGGGTTATGTTATTATATCTTTTTCTTTCGCTGAATCACATGATGGGCCTCTATTCTTGATGAAATAAGGCATTATGGCTGATTCTCACACAAAATTAGGAAATTATATCTACTATTCCAAATCTTTTTATGAAAATTCTTATATTTTTAGTTAATTTTGTGGTCTGATTAGGTCATGTTTCATAATTTCGGTAATTCATGACTCAATTTTTACATATTTAAGAACTATGATCAAATGAAAGATATCAGGTCTGCCTTTTCTGTTTTGCTGTCCCGGATGGGGTTCAATTCTGATTTTATTTTGGCTAAGCTGGCTCAGAGTGGTTCAGATCGCTGCTACTTCAGAATTATTGTCGATGAAAAGTCGTTTATCGGAACCTATGTTCCAAATAGACTTGAAGGCGAATGTTTTGTCAATCTTGCCCGAAAATTTAAACTTTCGGGAGCTTCAGTCCCCGAAGTCTTTGAGGTCTCCGATGATTTTCACACCTACATACAGGAAGATTTAGGTGATATTTCACTTTTTTCGGTGCTTTCAATGCCCCAGTCAGATAACTTGATTAAGCAGTCACTTCAAAAGCTTGTCAAGATGCAGAAGATTCCTTTGGCTATATGGAAGGATGCATGTATGGAAAAGGATTTCTGTCATCGGCAGGTGATGTGGGATCTCAACTATTTTAAATATGAATATCTGAAGGCGCGTAATGTAGATTTTAATGAATCTTTGTTGGAAGATGATTTTGAGCGGTTGGCAGATAGGCTTCTATCGATGCCTACTCGCTACTGGGGGTTCATGATGCGTGATTGTCAGAGCCGGAATGTGATGATTGCTGACGGACATCCTGTCTTCATTGACTTTCAGGCCGGCAGATTCGGTCCTGCTCTTTATGACGCCGTGTCTTTCCTTTGGCAAGCGCGTGCCGGATTCTCTTCCGATATGCGCAGGGAACTACTGGATGAATATTGCAAAGAGTTTTGCGCCGGAGATTTTATTTTAAAACAGGAGATGCTTTCTTATCTTGATGCATTCGTCCTTTTTCGGACTCTTCAGGTTCTTGGTGCTTACGGATATCGCGGTCTTGTGCAGCACCGCTCTCATTTTTTATTGTCAATTCCCCCGGCGCTTGCAAACCTTCGTGAATTATTGGGAGCGGGAGCACTGGATGAATATCCGGAATTGAAAAGATCTTGCCGGGTTTTAGTCGATGATCCGATTTCTGATTTTTCTTTGGCTCACGGTCGTCTTAGGGTGGATGTCTATTCTTTTTCATATAAAAAAGGATATCCCGAAAATTTGAGTGGAAACGGTGGCGGATTCATGTTTGATTGCCGTGCGATCCACAATCCGGGAAGATATGATGAATATAAATATCTTACGGGTCGCGATCAAGAGGTGATCGATTTCCTTGAAAGCAGAGGAGAAGTCCGGTCTTTTCTCAAAAATTCGTGGGCTTTGACCGATCCGGCTATAGAAAGATATATTTCAAGAGGCTTTTCTCATCTCCAGATCGGTTTCGGTTGCACCGGCGGTCAGCATCGTTCGGTCTATTGTGCGCAACAGACCGCGGGTCATATACGCGAAATATTTCCTGAAGTGGATCTTCACATTAATCATCTCGAACATCCTTGATTTTTATGTATCTTAAAGGCAAGCTCCGTCTTTCCTGTTCCTAATAATTAACACAATGAAAACAATGATATTATGTGCCGGTTTAGGCACAAGGCTTAAGCCTTGGACTGAATCTCATCCTAAGGCTCTCGTTCCGGTAGGAGGCATACCAATGCTGAAACGGGTAATCATGCGTCTTGCCGCGCAAGGTTTTGATGAAGTGACTTTAAATGTCCATCACTTCCCGGAGCAAATCGTCTCTTTTGTAGAGACTGAAAGTCTTCCTGTCAAAGGAATCAACATTTCCGATGAATCCGACTCTTTGCTTGATACGGGAGGAGGAATTCTTCATGCAAGAAAATTCCTTGCAATGGACAGTCGTCCATTCCTCGTGCACAATGTAGATATACTTTCCAATGCCGATCTGAAAAGCTTATATCAGATTCATGTTGATTCCGGTAATGATATCACGTTGCTTGTCTCTGACAGAAATTCGGACCGGCGCCTTGTATTCGACCGGGATATGAATCTGAAAGGTTGGCGAAATATCAAGTCCGGTGAAATCAGGCCCGCCGACTTGCCCTTTTCCCGGTCTGATAAAGATTATGCTTTCAGTGGTATATATGTAATGTCGACCGATGTTTTCAAAATGCTGGAAGATTTTGGCAATGAAGGTAAATTTCCAATTATGAATTTTTTTCTCGCCAACATTAGGCAACTTAAGATTGCCGGAGTAGTGCAAGATGATCTCGACCTTATAGATATCGGAAAGCCCGACACTTTGTGCCGGGCCAATATGTTGATGTCTGTATAATTAAGGCCTGTCAAAATTTATGATGCAGGCTCTTGTGTCAATTAGAAATATCGGTGGTCGTGTGTCTCCTTCACTACGTTAAACTGGAATATGCATCCTCCAATGAGAAAAACTACGGCTGTCCCTCCAAGCCACCATGTCAGTGAGATGCTTACAGTGAAGCAAGATATCATTAATAGTATGCAGCCGATTGCGTAGCAGATGATGGATAATGTTTTCATAGTCTATTATTTTTTTTTGTTAAGGTTTCAGTCTTTATTTTCCTTTGTCATTAAAACGTGTTATTGTTGCAGATGGTTTGAATGATATATTTTTTTAATAAAAACACAACAAGCAAGGGAACATTGCAAAATACTCAATGTTCCCTTGCTTTATTAATGACTATATTTTTTGTTATTCGATCTCCATCACTTAAGCCTAAGTTCCTGACCAATCTTGATGATGTCAGATGTCTCAAGCCCGTTAAGTTTCCTTAATGAGGTCGCCGACATTCCGTGAGCACGGGCAATCTTGTTGATTGTGTCTCCGGCCTTTACAGTGTAAGAGGAAATATGTGTGTTTCCTGACTTATATGTATTTTCTTTTTCAGAGGCAAGTTCCACTTTATTCTTTGAAGGCGCGAAATTGCGAGCTTTGGTGTATGTGGATTTGGAGAATGTGTATTGGTCTGTATGCGTTGTGTGATTGGCGAAGTCAAAGATAGCAGCCGGATTTATAGCATATCCCATAAACCGTGTCTCAAAATGCAAGTGAGGTCCTGTGCTTCTCCCGGTGCTGCCTCCAAGACCGATAGGGTCTCCGGCTTTGACTACATCGTCAGGCTTTACAAGATGCTTGTTAAGATGCCCGTATACAGTTTCAAGCCCGTTGGGATGACGAAGAATGATGTAATTGCCATATCCTTTCCCCTCATAAGCGGTCAGACGTACTTTTCCGTCAAACGCAGCATAAATGGTGTCGTTGCTTTTGATACCGATGTCTACACCTTTGTGCATACGTCCGAAACGTTTGCGGAATCCATATGGAGAAGTGATTATACCTTTATGGGGCATGAAATATCCTCTTACATCAATCACCTGAGAATCCGGAACATCTTTCTCATTAAACGGATTTACGCTTTTTGAGTTCCAACCCTCTGTGTAGATGTCAAGCTCCGGTTCAAGGTCGTCGTCAATGAGATCGATAAATGTATTCTGCTCAATAAGTTTGATTTTGTCCTTTGATGATGCGGCATTAGCAAGAAGCTGCTTGTGGGCTGCTGCATGTGATGCTCCTTTTTTCTGAGCTGTCATTGCAAATGGCATGGCTGCCAGAAGAGCGCAACAAAGGATTGTATTGATTTTTTTCATCGTTTTATTAATTATATTTCGTCGTCAGCATATAGAAACTTCATATTGGCAGGTGTGTAGTCGAGCACTTCTTCCGGCTTGAAAAAACGGTTGATCTCAATCTTTGCGTTCTCTACACTGTCAGAAGCATGGACGATATTTGCCTGCCCGCTCATGCAGTAGTCTCCGCGAAGAGTACCGGGCTCAGCCTTTCTTCCATTTGTGACTCCTGTCATCTTGCGAAATACTTCCACGGCATCAACACCCTTAAGCACCATGCAGATCACTGGCGATGCTGTCATGGACTCTACGATAGAGGGGAAGAAGGGCCTGTCTACAAGGTGCGCATAATGCTCACGTAGTATGTTTTCATTAAGTTGCATCATTTTCATGCCGGTGATTATGAGCCCCTTGTTTTGAATACGTGTCAGGATTTCTCCTATAAGTCCGCGTTCTATCGCTGATGGTTTAAGAATGACAAGTGTCTGTTCCATATATGCTGGTGATTCTTTTTATTCTTGAGTTTTCCGATTTCAAAGTTACAAAAATATTACAAGCGAACCTAATTATGTAACAAAAAATATGCAAAATTATTGTTAAAATTTTTTAATTGATTTCCTTATATCTTAATATCAATAATTTAAGTATATTGGTGTAAGAAAGGGAGACTATAGTATTTTTGCACATCAAGGTTGTTTGTGTGCAGTGGCAAAACATTTGTAATGGTGAACTGTTTATCGCATTTATTGTTTTCTTCATATAAATCTTTCTAAAAAGACTCCATTATGAACATACAGTCATTTCTAAGCGCCATTCCCGCTGAAGTTGCCCA
The DNA here is from genome assembly GCA_947174515.1 of uncultured Porphyromonadaceae bacterium. Lineage (GTDB taxonomy): Bacteria > Bacteroidota > Bacteroidia > Bacteroidales > Muribaculaceae > Lepagella. The sequence goes on along the minus strand of CAMWJD010000068.1, from coordinate 6,366 downwards.
TGAACTTCCCAAAGTTTCAATGCTCGGCACTGAAAACGGCACTTATGCCGTAGCTCGTATTATATTGAGCATAGTTGATTGGATTTTTAAGTTTTTTGGAATTACTCATCATCCGACTTTGGAATTATGGATATATTCAATTCTCGTGTTCGCTATTTCCTGGGGTATCGGATACATTACGCAGTTGGTGATCATTTTCATTGTGCAGCAAGTGAGCAAAAGATGGAAAAATCCTATTTATATCGACTTGATGAATGCCAATTTTTTTAATAAGATATCAAGGATTATTCCGGCTTTGTTCTTCCTCGTGTTCATTCAGTTCACCATGCAGCAACATTCCTATCTCAGCAGCTGGCTGTCGCGCATCACGTGGATATATCTTTCTTTTATTGTTGCAAGGTGTCTGACCACTCTTTCTTACGTGATCTGGCATCATGTAGACCAACGTGAAAATAAAAAGCATCTTCCTCTCAATGGTCTTGTTCAGTTGATTTGTGGCGTTATATGGATTCTCTTTGTAATTATTGCCGTTTCAATTTTAGTCGACAAGTCTCCCGGCACACTTCTCGCAGGAATAGGGGTGTTCGCATCTGTTTTGATGTTGGTGTTCAAAGATTCGATTCTCGGCGTTGTGGCAGGTGTCCAACTGTCGGAAAATGATTCGGTTCATGTAGGAGATTGGATCGCTGTTGACGGCACAAACGCCAATGGAACAGTAATTGGTGTTTCCCTCACAGAAGTTAAAGTTCAGAATTGGGATAAGACTGTCACTTCAGTCCCCCCATATAATCTTATCACAGGCTCGTTCACTACCTATCTCCCGATGCAAGAAAGCAATACACGTCGAATTGCAAGAACTTATCTGATCGATAGCGAAAGTGTAGTGGAGGCGTCTCCGGAATTGATAGCCCGGATATCCGAAATTCCCTTGATGAAGGACTGGATTGCTAAAAAGCAGGCACAGAAGGCTGCCGGAAAGGAATATTGTGTGAAAAATCCCGAAGGCCTCGCCGATGGCACTATCGATACGAATCTCGGTATGTTCCGTGCTTATATGAAGATGTGGCTGCAGAATAATCCCGATATTTCGCAAGTCGATGATTTATTTGTCAATACTCTGCAACAGACTGCTCATGGTATCCCGTTCCAGGTGTATTGCTTTACTAACACTTCGCAGTGGATTCCTTATGAGGGTATACAGTCTGCCGTGTTTGAGCATGTCGCTATGATGCTGACAAAATTCGGTCTGTTTGTATTTGAGTACGAATCAAGTCGTGCTACGGTTCTTGAAGGAGTTATGAGCCGTCAGATTCCGGCCGGTGACAGCGTATTCGGTCTGCCGACTCCAATGATCATAAAGGATTCTCAGACTGCAAGTCAGTCTTAGGATCGCCGGTTACATGGGCGGCAACCGCCGCATAGAGGGCAGCTGTTTCCAATCGGAGGCGGCTGCCCCCAAACGTTACGGGAATATAGCCGTTGGCTACGGCAATGCTTACTTCTTCCGGACTAAAGTCTCCTTCAGGCCCAATCATTATCCTCACATTCCCTCCCTTATATTCTTTTGAAAAACTGAGAAGGGGATACTCGTCAGCGCAATATCCAAGACATTTAAAGCCCGAGAATCCATCATTGACTATATCTTTAAATCCAATTGGTCCCGTTATTTCTGTCTTGTTTGTTTTCAGCGACTGATTCATCGCGGATATCGCTATCTTTTCAAGTCTGTCAGTGCGTAGTGTCTTCCGTTCACTCCTCATGCATTTCATCAGTATGATCTTATCGACGCCTATCTCGACGGCTTTTTCTACAAGCCATTCCATCCTGTCTATATTCTTTGAAGGGGCAACGCATAGTTCCAATTGAAATCCCCACCACGGCTTTATTTCTTCCTTTGCGATAATTTCTATTGCTGTGTGCTTAGGATGAGCGTCAAGAATTGCACATTCGAATCTGCTGCCTTTCCCGTCGGTGACATAAATATGGTCTCCCTCTTTCATCCGAAGCACCCGGCAGCAATGCCCTGATTCAGTTTCAGGCAATGCTCCCGTAGCTTCTATTTCTGGTGAATAAAACTGGATCATATTCAAATTTGATCTTTGTCATCAATGATGCCACCTGCTGCAAGTCCATTCTTTTCAGCAGCCTCGCTTTTATTGATTGTTTCTTTCCGGTTTTCCTTGAAGATGATTGCGAAGAGTACCCCTACAATAAATGCATATGCGGCAAATATGAGCCAACTTGTGTGCCATCCGTCTATCTGAGACATTCCTGCCGGCTGTGTGAATACGAAATTTTCAAGTACGGCGCCGGCACTCAGTGTGCCTATCGTGGCTCCGAGTCCGTTGGTCATGATCATGAATAGTCCTTGCGCTGAACTTCTTATCGATGGATCAGTCTCCTGATCTACATACAGAGACCCTGAAACATTGAAAAAGTCGAATGCGATTCCGTAGACTATCATTGAAAGGATAAACAGCCATACGAGATTGCCCGGATTGCCGAGTCCGAAAAATCCAAATCTTCCTACCCATGCGAACATTGACATCAACATCATTCCCTTAATACCAATTCGCTTTAGAAAGAACGGTATCAGAAGTATGCACAATGTCTCAGACATTTGAGAGAGGGAAATAAGCGCATTCGCATTCTGAGCGCCCCATGTGTCGGCAAATTCAGCCACATCCTTAAATGATGTGATAAAAATATTACCATATCCGTTGGTGATCTGAAGGCTTACTCCAAGCAACATCGAGAAGATGAAAAACACCGCCATTTTCTTTTGCTTGAATAATGAGAATGCTTTAAGTCCCAGTGTGTCTGCGATTGATCCTGAAGCCGCCTTATTGGTTGGACAATCCGGTAAAGTCAGTGAATACAGACAGAGAACGCCGCTTAAAATGGCTGAGGTGATTAGCTGGCAGTAATTGGTCTGGTATTGTGTGAAGTTGACAAAGAGCATGGCACATATAAAACCTACGGTGCCGAATACCCTGATCGGAGGAAATTCCTTCACTGTGTCAAGTCCGGCTTTGGTCAGCGCTGAATAGGCAACTGAGTTGCTTAGCCCTATTGTTGGCATAAAAAAGGCCACTGACATAGCGTAGAGCCAGAAGATGGTGTGAAATTCCACGTTATCTCCTGCCATCATGCCATAGATGCCTGCGGCTCCCATAAATACTCCGGCCAGCAGATGACAGAGGCTCAACATTCTCTGTGCATGGATCCAGCGGTCGGCTATTATTCCGATGATGGCCGGCATGAAGATGGACACAATTCCCTGAATTGCATAAAACCATTTGATGTCGTTGGCTAATCCTACTCTTCCCAAGTAGTTGCCCAGCGAGGTCAGGTAAGCGCCCCATACGGCAAATTCCAAAAAACTCAGTATGGCGAGTCTGGCCTTAAGCGAAAAGTTTCCGTTATTCATGATGTTTATGTTTTTTTATTGTTATTCAATTATTATTATTTCTCCGTCGTAGGCATATTCCACTCCCGATGGAAGAATTTTAGATATATCCTCATGCTTGCCAAGATTATGACACGCATGTGTCAGATATGTCCGTTTTGGCTTCAATTCATCAATCAAGGCAAGGGCTTCCGGAAGTATCAGGTGTGCAAAGTGCGGGTGAGTCACGCGCAGACAACTCAATATCAGCACATCAAGCCCATGCAATTTTTCTTTTTCTTCTTCTGAGATCGTTTTTATATCGGTTATATACGCGAAATCCCCGATTCTGTATCCATAGATCGGAAGGTTGCCGTGCATCACTTCCACAGGGGTTATCTTTAACCCGTTGACCATGAAGGGGTGACATTCGATCTCGTGCAGGTCCAATTTTGGCACTCCGGGGTAGGGATGCTCTTTGAAGCAATAGTCCACTCGTTTCCTAAGATCTTTTGCTGTCTGAGGATTGGTATAGATAGGAAGATCGTTCTCGATACAGAAAGGTCTGACATCGTCAATACCTCCTACATGGTCGTAATGTTGATGGGTGAGCAGTATGGCGTCAATTTGGCTTATGCCATGAAGAAGCGCTTGCTGGCGAAGGTCGGGAGAGGCATCTATGAGGATTCTCATTCCGTGGGTCTCAACAAGGATGGATGCTCGCAGCCGTTTGTCCTTGGGGTCGCTTGATAAGCAAGTCGGGCAAGTGCATCCAATTTCAGGAATCCCTTTTGATGTGCCGCTGCCAAGCACCGTCACCTTGATGCCGGTGTCGATGTAATTTACTTCGGGGCGAAGTTCTATTCCATATTTAAGTTTTACCGTCTTGATGATTTGGTCGGCAAGTTGGGCAACTTCTTTTCCTGTGGCACCTCCGGTGTTTGCTATCACGAGAGGTTGTTTATTCCAAACCTCAGCCCCTCCTATTTTAGCTCCCTTAAGCCCGGCATTGTCGATCAGCCATGCGCCCGAAAGTTTTACTTTCCCTTCATGACTTGAAGGATATTCCGGCATCTCGATGCCGCGTGGCTTTATTTCTTGATCAAAAAAATATTTGTTTACCTCAGGATTCTTGAAGAAAGACCCTGCGCTTCCGATTTCCGATGGATTGGGAAGTTTGGTGTCTCTAAGTCTGATCACTTCTTCGGCTAATTCCCGGGTGGTTGGGATTCTTCCCAAATTGTCGGCAAACTGTTTTAAGGGTGCGTATTCAAGATTACGTGCGTGCTTGTCAAACCATAGCCGATAGCTTACTTGAAGCACTATAAGTTTCCCCTTTGCCTCATGTTTGAAGATTGAGTCGCGGTAGCCAAATCGGCAATCCTCTTTCTTAAGAATAATTTTCTTTCTTGAGATAGTGTCAAAACATTCCACTGAGTGTATGAAGTCTCCTGCTTCTGCTCCATAAGCTCCTACGTTTTGCACTGCTGATGCACCCACTTCACCCGGGATTCCAGCCATATTCTCCAATCCCGCTATGCCGTGACTTATGCACCATTCCACAAGATCTTTCCACTTTTCTCCCGCTCCTGCTATCACAAAGACACTGTCCTTATCTTTGACATATTGCTTGATCCCCTTTATGCCTGAATGAAGCACTATACCCTTGAATGTATTTAGAAAGAGTAGGTTTGATCCGCTGCCGATATGCAGATATTCATTCTCCATAAATTCCGGCGTGCGGGTCAGTTTCAGAAGATCCTTTTCATCTTCATACTCCGCATAAATAGCCGCTTTCGCTGGCACTTTGAATGTAGTAAGAGCCGTAAGGTCTTTATCGTAATCAATTGTCACTGTCTGAATTCTTTTAAAAGTCCATCTGTAAAATATAGGTAAGTGCCGTCTGAATATTGCCAGATATCCATCGTCTCTGAATGGGAATGTCCCGATCTTACTTCGTCCGGATTCCCTATTGAAAGTTTACATTCTTCTTTTGTCATTCCTTCTCCAAGCTTCCCTCTTTGTATCCGATTCCAGTTCTCTTTGCTTATTTGTGGATATTTTTCTTTAGGATCGGAAAGAAAGAATATGGATGCGAAGTCTCTGCTGTCATGTATGTCTGATGTGTAGCTCATCTGAATGTATGCCTCATTGCCGGATGGCCCGGTTATCTTGACTCTTATCGGGAAGTCTCCGGTAGATGGAACCACGTCTTCTACCTTTACTTTAGCAAATTTCAGACCCTCTGTTCGGTCACCGCCGGAGTCATACCATAGATTGCTTTTCGTCCATAAAGTCTTGCCTGTGATCTTTTCCTTCCATTTTAATATAAGGTCTAAATCAGCTATCAGCGGCAATTTATGACTCTCTATTTCCTTTAGGGCTGTTGATGTTTGCTTTCCTGTTTTATACCTATAGGTCCTTTCTCCGTCTGAGAGCAAAATCACGCATTCCTCAGTCAGGTCAGGATTGATATGGCTGTCGATCCCTTCAAAGCTAAGGATTGTCCCTTTAATAGAGTGACCGTCAAGGTTCGGGTCAATTCCTGCCGGATCAAAAATATATAATGAGCGGTCGCTCATGGCAAGGAATTTATGACCTTTTTCCCACGATGATAGGGGAGTGCCCTGTATATTTTCTGAAAATTTCTGTTCCGGAGTTTTCACCATCAATTTCACATCATCTTTTGTCATTTTGATTTTCTTGGTACTCTCTATTCCCGTACTGCAAGAAACCATTATTGATGCAAATATCACTGCTATCATATATTGACGCAGATAAATGAATTTATGGAGTATTTTATTTGTTGTGTTCAATTTATTGGATGCTAATATGATGAATATACAATGACTAATTTTGGGTAAATCTTTTGCAAAGTTAATGAATTTTTTTTTGAAAAAAAAGAGTTGAAAAATTTGGTCAGTTGAAAAAAAAGCAGTAACTTTGCACTCGCAAACGGGAGAAATGCTTTTTCCGAA
>CAMWJD010000067.1 GCA_947174515.1 uncultured Porphyromonadaceae bacterium | reverse complement strand
AAATTATGGAAACATTTGAAGAAATAATCCAATCTCCGACACCGGTTCTCGTAGACTTTTTTGCAACTTGGTGTGGACCTTGCCGCATGATGCACCCGATTCTTGAAGAACTTCATGAGAAGATGGGAGATAAGGTAAGGATCATCAAAATCGATATTGACAAGAATGAGCAGTTAGCTGCAAAATATGTGGTGCAATCAGTTCCTACACTGATGATTTTCAAGAACAATAAGCTCGAATGGCGTGGCGCAGGAGTACACTCTGCAGCAGACCTTGAGAGGATGCTTGAAGCTTATATCTGATTTAGACTCCTTCTCATATAAATTAACCCCGGGGCTTCAATGAAGTTCCGGGGTTGTTAGTGGTAATTACTACAATTATGAATTATCATTTGAAGGAGTCGGGAAGATCGTTTTCATAGAGTACTGTGTCGCCGGGCTTTAAGATTTTGGCAAGAAGCACCTGGGAGTCAGCGAATGAGTCTACAATGTGCAGATTATCCTCATCAAAATCAGTAGAGCGGATTCCATCTACGAGGGCATTTCTATTGTATGCACCTACGATAACAGCTACATCAAGCTTTTCTCCAATTTGTTTTCCAAGCTCCCAATTTAATTTCTCTTGTTCGCTTCCAAGTTCTATCATACCGGGAGTGACAATAATACGCTTGCCATCCTTAAACTGAGAAAGCACATCGACCGCCATTCTTGATCCGGAGGGATTGGAGTTGAAGGCATCATCTATGATTGTGACTCCTCCGGGACTACGCTTTACGTTCAGACGATGTTCCACCTGATCAATGGAATCGACAGCCCTACGGATTTCATCGTGTGATAGACCAAGATGTAATGCAACGATCACAGCAGCCACAAGGTTGGAAATATTACATTCTCCTACAAGTCTTGTATGAAGATCAAGTCGAGTTCCATCTTTACCTTCTACAGTGAATTGTGTTCCGGAAGGAGAATATTTTACGTCTGTGGCTACATATTCGCAATCATCCTGTGATGAAACTCCATATCTCACAGCCTTCACATTATTGACCGGGCGATCGGCACTCCACTCAAAGTCATTATTGATAATACCAAGGCCATCGGAAGGAAGCGCATCAATAAGTTCAAACTTCGTATTCCTGACATTTTCCATACTCTTAAACGATTCAAGATGCATAGGACCTACTGCAGTGACAATTCCAATCTGCGGATGCACCATGTCGCAGATTTCCTTAATGTCACCCACTTGCTTCGCACCCATTTCGCAAATAAACACTTCATTGTATGGTTTCATCATCTCGCGTATAGTGCGGATCACCCCCATCGGAGTATTATAACTTCCCGGTGTCATTAACACATCGTAACGCTCAGAAAGAATACGTTGCAGATAATGCTTGGTAGAGGTTTTACCGTAACTGCCGGTAATACCGATGATTTTAAGGCCCGGCATGCTTTTAAGAATTGAAATAGCCTCATTGCGATACTTGGCATTGATAGATGCCTCTACCGGTTTGAGAACCCAGACTGCCAATATTGCTATTGCCCATGAAAAGATACATAAAAATAATATAATGCCAAGACTTAGTTGTCCACCGGTATAATAAAGAAAGGCATCGCTTCCACCACGCCCCACCGTAAGTATTACAGAAAGAGATATGGCAATAGAAATTATTGCACACACCGAATAGATTCTTTTTACCCTTGGAGTGAAGACAAGAGGTTTCTTAAATTTTTTGCGAAGCAGAATATAAGCTTGTACGCAACAAGTGCATGCAACAATAATGGCATTGACAGCAGGAGTCAGCAAAGTAGAGAAAAGAAGCAGCATGATCCCTACATTTACCATACGAGTGGGAGATGATATATCGCCTGAATTATTGAGCCATCTCCAATAACGATCGATCCTATAGCTATTCTGCTGAAGCATATGGATATCGTGGCGGAAATTGACAAGCATGTATATTCCGCATATTATCAGAATTATAATTGAAAAAGAGTTCACTGGATTATGATTTATGGAGTTTAGATGATTAATGGGTTAGAGGTTGAAGAAAGAGGAAACTACAGCTTTGAAGCCAAAAGGGTTATCAAGGAAAGAATAATGTCCACAACCCGGGAAAGACACAAGGGCAGATCCCGGAATAAGCTTTTCCATGGTCTTTGCATCGGAAAGAGGAGTGGCGGTGTCTTGCTCACCCCATACAAGGAGAGTCGGGGCCTTTATGGCTGGCATAGCGTATTTCAAGTCTTCATTTACGCATTTACTCATAATGGCACGCATCATTGGAGAAGAATTGCGGTAGTCAGCCGATCCCTTTTTCCCTCTGAGCTTATTGACTATTTCCGAACCTTTTTTCTTACCGCAAAGCAACATTACAGTATTTTTCATTGCCTTGAAAGAATATACTTTCCAATAATAAGAAAGACTCCTTTTCGGCTTTATGCCGGCGGCATCTACCAGAAGCACCTTGTCGACATCTATTCTTGAACTGAGAAGAATACTTATGCGTCCTCCGAAGGAATGTCCGATCAAAGATGGGCGAACAAGTCCAAGTAAAGAGATGAATTTCTCCATCATCGCTGTGAATTCTTCAATTCCCCACACAGCTGGAGGTTCGGTACTTTTGCCATGACCCGGAAGATCAACATTTATTACCCGCCTTTTTCCTTTGAAGATGTTTTCAATGGATGCAACTGTATCAACGTTGCATCCCCAACCATGCATTATGATTACAGGTTGAAGATTTTCTTCGCCGGAGTCGCGATAATGAAGGTTGACACCATCAAATTCTATAGTCTTATCCATTTTGTTCATTTAAGGAATCTTTTAGTAAGGTCGCCGTAAGCATCAATTCTGCGATCGCGAAGGAATGGCCACCATTGCCTGACATTTTCCGAACGTTTAAGATCAATATCTACAATTTCTTCAGCAGATTTATCTTCGGGTGCAAGAAAGAGGAACTCTCCTTGAGGACCGGCCACAAAACTGGAACCCCAGAAATCAATACCTGAAGTGACATTAGACAGATCTTCCTCAAAGCCTACACGGTTGACGCTTATCACCGGAATACCATTGGCTACCGCATGAGCTCGCTGAATAGTGATCCAAGCATCTCTCTGGCGCTTTTTCTCATCATCAGGATCGTCAGGATTCCATCCAATTGCAGTAGGATATATCAACATATCCGCACCATCAAGAGCCATAAGTCGGGCTGCTTCAGGATACCATTGATCCCAACAGACAAGGACTCCGAGTCTGCCTACTGAAGTATCAATAGGATGAAAACCCAAGTCGCCGGGGGTGAAATAAAACTTTTCATAAAATCCCGGATCATCGGGTATATGCATCTTGCGGTATCTTCCGGCCACACTTCCGTCCGATTCAAAAACTACAGCGGTGTTGTGATAAAGGCCCGGAGCCCTACGCTCAAAACCGCTTGCCACCACGACAACACCGTTTGCGCGCGCTGCTTCTCCATATACATCGAAAAACTCGCCCGGATACGGCTCAGCATATTGGAAATTCTCTACATCTTCACATTGACAGAAATATAGCGAATCATGTAGTTCGGAGAGAACTATCAATTCAGCGCCTTCTTCCGCAAGAGAACGGATAGCGGCAAGATTGCGGGCCCTGTTTTTAGCAACATCTTCTGTGAAAGAATGTTGAATTATGCCTATTTTTAACATATATTGTCCGATTTTATAGATTCAATATTCCTTCGGGAATCTGCATTGTGGCACAATGCAGCGACCCATGCTGACGGAGGAGAGTGCGGCAGTCGACACCTACCACTTTATGTAAAGGATAAGCGATCTTTATGGTTCTCATAGCGAGTTCATCTTTATCAGGCTGAGAATAAGTGGGCATAAAGATCACATTGTTTGCCACGAGATAATTAGCGTAAGTAGCCGGCAGCCGATTCCCTTCCTCATCAAATATCGGATCGGGCAGCGGGAGCTCCACAAGATTGTAAGGATCCCCCTCGGATGTTCGGAACAGAGTGAGCTGAGCTCTCATGGCAAGAAGCTCCTCAAACATTGGATCGTCAAAATTCCTGGTGCCGGTAAAAACGATCGTGTCATTGGGAGCGAGTCTGGCAAGAGTATCGATATGAGAGTCGGTATCATCGCCTTCAAGATAACCATGGTCAAGCCAAAGCACATGGTCGCATCCGAGCCGTTTAAGAAGTTCCTGATTAATTTCAGACTTAGTCTTACCGCCGTTTCGATTGGGACTTTGCAGACATCTTGAAGTAGTCATCACCGTCCCTTTGCCGTCAGACTCAACAGAGCCTCCTTCAAGCACAAAATCACGTTCATTACGGTAGGTGAGAGGTTGAAGCATACCCTTTTTGTCAAGATTGAGGTTGACAAGATTGTCTTTGTCTGCCGCAAATTTCAATCCCCATGCATTGAAACCGAAGTCAAGAGCACAAAGCCTATCATTGCGCATGACCGTCAACAGTCCGTAGTCGCGTGTCCACGTGTCGTTATATTCAATCGGAATGTATGATATTAATTTCTGATCGGCATCTTTCATTATTTCCTTTGCTTCCATCTCATTGTGGCAAAGGAGGGCTACCTTTAAGCCTTCTCCCGTGATAGCAGTTACGAGCCTACGATATTGGTCTACGGCTTCCGGTAGAATATAGTCCCAGTCGGTATCTTTATTTGGGAGAGCGAGCAATATAAATTCTATCGGCTCCCACTCTGCTATGAATCTGATGTCTGACATTATATTATATATTTATTATGCAAAATTACAAAAAAATCTGTGTCTATACCCTTATATTGATCTTTTTTTGCTAAATTTGTGGAATAAACCGAAAGAACACATATGAAACAGCATAAAACAGCGGAAGAATTCGCACGCGCAAAAGCGGAATGTAGAGATTTATTTGAGAAGAAATTAAAAGACTATGGCACTTCCTGGCGAATCATGCGCCCGATGAGCCTGACTGATCAGATAATGATCAAGGCTATGCGTATCAGGAGCATTGAAGAAAAAGGTGTGGCACTTGTAAATGAAGGCATCAGGCCTGAATTTATCGGAATTGTCAATTATTGTGTCATGGCACTTATACAACTTGAGCTTGGACCGGGAGAAAATCTTAAGCCAGCAGAGTGCATGAAGCTTTATGATGAAAAGCTCAATAGCGCGACCCGTCTTATGGAAAATAAGAATCATGATTATGATGAAGCGTGGCGCCTCATGAGAGTGAGCAGTTTCACCGATATTATATTGCAAAAGTTGATGCGCACTAAGGAAATAGAAGTCCATGATGGCAAGACATTAGTGAGTGAAGGAATAGATGCAAACTATATGGATATGATCAACTATGCTCTGTTTGCCTTAATTAAAACTAATCCTGATGCTTGACACGAAGTGTGTGAATGTTAGAGACCATCTCATAAATTTTAGATATCGAAAGATATGGAGGATAAGCCAAATAAGGGCAATTCGCGAAAAACACCGCTCGGAATAGAAAAGAAGTTTGACAGGTTTGGCGACTGGCTGGATGAGTCATGGGCCTTAAAAAAGGCTACTCCTTTGATGGAGCGTTATCCCAAGTCAATAACCATACTGACATGGATGATGCGGATTGCTGTGGGAAGTGTATTCATTGTTTCGGGACTGAGCAAAGGAATCGACCCCTGGGGCACTTACTATAAGATGGTGGAGTATCTAACCGCCATGCACATCCCGGTAAGCCAACTTGGGAACGCAGTTCTGGCCTTTGTATTCCTGCTTTTTACCATCGAGTTCATTATTGGACTGTCATTGATGCTGGGATGCTACCGTAAGAGTGCGCCTATATTAGGGGCATTGTTTATGATTGTGATGCTTCCGCTGACGCTTTGGATAGCCATTGCAGATCCGGTGGCGGATTGTGGATGTTTCGGTGATTTTTTAATATTATCAAATTGGTCGACCTTCATTAAAAATTGTCTTATATCAATTGCGATAATATGGCTTTTGAAATTTAATACAAAAGCAAGATGTCTTATTGCTCCATCCGTTCAATGGTTAGCCACCGTAGGCTCATGCGCATATATCATGCTCATAGGGTATATCGGATATTGGCAACAGCCGACACTTGATTTTCGTCAATATAAAATAGGCACTCAATTATTATCAGCCGATTCGGAACCGGAATATAGTCCGACATATGATTTCATATATGAGAAAGATGGAGAACTCAGACGATATGGAGAAGATGATGTGCTTCCTGAAGAGGATGAGGGTTGGAAATTCGTAAAGCGCGAAGAGAAAGGATTTGTAAAGAATAACGAATCCGGATCAAAAATTGAAAAAAACGTTTCCGATTTTAGAATTTGGAGTGAGGATGGAGAGGAAGACGTCACTGAAGTGGTCAGTGGATATGATAAGCAACTTATACTGTTAGTACCTGACATTAAGGAATTGTCAATGGCCACCAGCTGGAAAATTAATAAGCTTTATGATATGGCTCAGGCACACGATTCAGAATTCTTAGCTATAGTGGCAGGTAGTAAAAAAGATATTGAAGAATGGCGTGACTTGTCGTCGGGCCAATATCCAATATATACTGCCGATGACACATCTATAAAAGAACTGGCAAGAGGAAATCCTGCGCTTGTCAGCCTTGAAAACGGTGAAATAAAATGGAAATCCGCTCTAAGCGCACTGAGACTCGACGATGAAGAAAATGAGGATAATGTGGAAATAAGCACCTCACCGGTAGGAATGTCCATGACAGGACAGGAAGCACTGTTGTATCTTTCAATAATATTGATATCCTTTCTTGCAATATTGAGTATCTTTTCATCCTTCCGGAATTGGTAGGGAGGTATGAGGTTAATCACGCCTCTCTTTTCTGGATGCATCTATGCGCAGCAAAATAAAAAGCAAAATCGTAAAACTCCAAAGTGCCGAACCTCCATAACTGAAGAAGGGGAGCGGAATGCCGATGACAGGGCATAACCCAATCACCATTCCGATATTGATGCACAGGTGAAAAATCAAATATGACACTACGCAGTAGGCATAAACACGGCCGAAAGCAGTGCGCTGCCTCTCCGCAATATGAATGATACGGAGAATCAAAGCGAGGAATGCAATCAAGACCGCACTGCTTCCCACAAATCCTTCTTCCTCTCCAATAGTGCAGAAGATGAAATCGGTATGTTGTTCCGGCACATATTTTAGCTTGGTCTGCGTGCCATTTAGGAAACCCTTCCCGGTCAAACCTCCGGAGCCGATAGCAATTTTAGACTGATTGACATTGTAGCCGACTCCTCGTATATCATCCACTATTCCCAAGGCTACCTTTATACGCATCTGCTGGTGGGGCTCAAGAATATGACCGAAAACATAATTCACCGAGAAAAGAAACATTACGGAAGCCACCATAAAAACAATGCTTATCACAAACCTTTCTATTTTGTGCCTGTACATCGCTATCGAAACATAAATGACAGCCGCAATGATAATACCTAAAAAAAACCATGTGCCCGGAACATTAATTCCCGATAGAGTAAGAGCTGTGACTATAAGACCACTTACCAGAAATCCAATCAGGACATTTCTGGAAATCAAGGCATCTTTACAATAGAAAAGAAGCATGCAGCAGAATACGGCAATTATAAGGCAAAACACTGTAAATTCCCCGACAGGAATACCCAGCAAAAGAGGCTCGACATACTTCACAGCCACGACAAAATATGTGATGGCGCAAAGTGCGGAAAAAAGAACAAGTCCACTCATTCCTTCACGATAAAGGACAAAGAACAGTGAAATATATACAAGTGCCGATCCTGTCTCATGTTGAAGCAAAATCAGAGTGACAGGTATGAAAATTATTATGAAAGCCCTGAAATAATTGCTCAGTTTCTGATTGAGATTGAAATTATAAGAACTGAATAGTTTTGCCAAAGCGAGAGCAGTGGCAAATTTACCGAATTCAGCCGGTTGGATACTTACAGGGCCAAGCACGAGCCATGAACGAGAACCCTTGATGTCGGGTGCCACAAAAATCGTGACCACCATAAGCAGAAGCACTCCAACATATACGGGGAAAGCATAAGTCTCATAAATCCGATAATCGAAAAGCAGGATAGCAAATCCGATGAAAATGGAAAGACCTATCCAAAGAAACTGTTTGCCTGAGAACTCATTAAAATCAAACATACTCGCGCGGTCAAAATCATAGCTTGCCGCGTAGATACTGACAGCACCTGCTACGACGAGGATAAGATACAGTATTATTGTCGGCCAATCAAGCCAGCGGAATACTGAGGTATTTGCATCAATGTTCTTTGACTCCACTTGAGATTATTGTATTAGCGTTCAACATTCTTTCTTCAATATATTGTCTTTCAGGTGAAATTGATCCTTTGAGATATTTTTCAATAATCAAGCTGCCTATAGGGACACCATAAGTGGCACCAAATCCTGCATTTTCAACATATACAGCTACCGCTATCTTAGGATCATTCATAGGAGCAAATCCCATAAAGACGGAATGATCTTTCCCTTTGGGATTCTGTGCCGTGCCGGTTTTTCCGCATACTTCAAATCCGGGAAGATTAGCGAGACGACATGTACCACCTAGAACAGCCATCCTCATGCCTTGAGCAATTTCCTCATAATATTGCTTTTTTATCGATGGCTTTCTTTTTTCATGATATTTTGAATCAATTACCGTATCACTGATTTCTTTGACGACATGAGGAGTGATAAACCAACCACGATTGGCTATAGTTGCAGCAAGGTTTGCAATTTGAAGCGGGGTTGCTGTCACCTCACCCTGTCCGATAGAAATTGAAATGATTGAATTTGCTCTCCAATTGCTGCCTCTGAAAGAATTGCTATAGTACTCCGGGTTAGGAATGAAACCACGGCTTTCGGAAGGAAGGTCGACACCAAGTTTGTAGCCATATCCCATTTCCACCATGTAATTTTTCCATTTTTCCAACTGCGCAGTCGGAGTAGAGCCTTTTTTATCAATAAAATTCTTCAGGCCCCAGCAGAAATAGGCATTACATGAAGTTGCGATTGCCGGCTTGAGAGGAAGAGGAGAGCCATGAGCGTGACAACCGACCCGGATACCGTTGACGTATCCATGATAGCAAGGGTATGCGGTGGATGGCGTAATAGTCCCTTCTTCAAGAAATATAAGTCCCTGTGTGGGTTTGAAGGTTGAGCCCGGAGGATACGTCCCCTGCAATGCACGGTCATAAAGAGGCTTATATCTATTTGAAACGAGCGACGCGTAATTTTTACCACGTTCTGAACCTACAAGCAAAGACGGATCATATGTAGGGGAGGATACCATGCAAAGGATTTCTCCGGTTTGCGGTTCAATCGCAACAATAGCACCTATCTTACCTTGCATTAGTTTTTCGCCATACTCCTGCAAATTCATATCAATGCTTAGCGTCAGGTCGCGACCGGCAACAGGGATCACGTCATGAACACCATCCTCATATTTGCCTTTGATTCTACCGAGAGCATCCTTCATCAGAATTTCCACACCTTTCACGCCTCTGAGGTGATGTTCATAGCTTTTCTCCACTCCCAGATCCCCTGTATAGTCGCCACGTCGGTAATATCTGTCATTTTCTACATCATTGGCATTGACTTCCCTTATATTGCCGAGCACATTGGCCGCTGCATGAGTAGCATATTCTCTTACGTTGCGCTTCTGAACATAAAATCCGGGGAAGAGATACAATTTTTCCTGTAGCCGACCATAATCTTCCTGCGACAGATGAGACATAAGCTTTTGAGGAGTATAGGCTGAATATCCGGGATTTTTACGAGGATTTTTCATATCCTCCCATTTACTGAGCAGCTCATCCTTGGAAAGATTCAGTATTTCACACAGGCCGATAGTATCAAATCCGTTACCCAAATCCTTAGGAATAAGCATAACGTCATATTCCGGTTGATTAAGGACTATGAGACGTCCATTTCGGTCGTAGATTAATCCACGGGACGGATATATGATTTTTCTGAAGAATGCATTTGACTCAGCATTCTCTTTGTAGGATCCATCACTGACCTGAAGATTAAACAGTCTTATTAAAAATATAATTACAATGACAGAGATGAAACCACCTATCACATATTTTCTTTTTTCTAATGTATAATCCTTTGCCACGATATGACTATTAAGGAATTAATCTTAAAACAACTAATTTCGATACACCAGAGAGTCGATGGCAAGAATCACTAAGAAAGTGAATAAAGTGCTTGCCCCGGCTTTAATAAAAATATCCGCTATATCTATGTAGGATATAAATTCCACGAAATATAGAATCATACAATAAATAGCTGACATTGTGAATATATACTTGCAGTAGCTGAAAAAGCCCATCGTTCCCATGGTGGGAGATATATTTCTCATCTGATCGTCGTGTTGCACATAAGCAAAAAACGCAGGGCGTTTAAGAACCGCAAGAATCGTACAACTCAAGGCATTCAGTCCGGGAGTATCAGATAAAATATCTACCGACAGTCCAAGAATGAAACCAAGAGTAAGCACCCAATTTACAGATATATTGATAGGGAGCTTTATTAGGAAATATATGAAAATAAAGCATACAGCACTATTAAAAAGCACAATATGATTCATAAGGAGCACTTGCACGAGCACCAGTATCACAAACAGACATATGTATGAGATAACGTCTTTATTCATTATATTTCAAAATACAATTTCAAATAGCTCAGTCAATATTACCTACATTTCTTATAGAATCAAGTTCTTGCTTTAATGCATCCTTAATGACACGGATAGTGCCAAGTGTCTTGAAATTGGAGGCAAGCCGGATTTTCAACACTAAAAAGGTATCATCGCCGGTTCTTACTTTCCCCATGACGGTTCCGATGTTTATGCCTTCCGGAAATGTTGTGGAATACCCACTTGTGACAATAGTATCTCCAATATGGTACTTAGCATGCCTCGGCACTTCCTCCATATATGCTATCGACGGATCGTCACCTCTCCATGAGAGACTTCCCACGAAAGGAGAATCCTTAACCTTGACACTGAAATGCTGATTTTGATTAAGAAGGGAAATGACCCTTGCAGTATTCTGCCCGGTCACATCGACAATCCCTACAACACCACTTTGATCTACAACTCCCATTCCGGGCACAATACCATCGGAAGCTCCTTTATCAATTGTGAAATGATTTCTGGGATGACGAATCGAGTTATTAATTACTGACGCACTGATGAAATCAAATCTTATTTTATCAGATAAAAATGCTGAATCTTGAGCAAGCACTTGATATTGACTTAGTTGCTGACGAAGATTAAGCACTTCATTTTCAAGACGGGCATTGCTTTCCTGCAAACTTTTGTTGACAGAAATTAGATTGAAATAATTAGAAATTTCGGAAGTAGTCTTGAAAATTGTAGATCCGACGGCATTTGCGGATGACAAATAAAGAGAATAATGCTCTTTGCTCGACTTTATTAGCAAAAAGCATGAAATCAGCACATAGAACGTAAAAACGAACCATGTGCTGTATTTTATCAGGAAGTTCAGAAGATTCCTCATCGGATGAGGAAGCGGAAACGATTTATATTCTTAAGAGCCACCCCGGTGCCACGAGCAACTGCCGTCAATGGATCGTCAGCAATTTTAAATTCAATGTGGAATTTATCAGTAAGTCTCTTGTCGAGTCCTCTTAAAAGAGCACCTCCACCGGCAAGATAAATACCATTTCTGACGATATCGGCATAGAGTTCGGGAGGAGTCTGGTCAAGAGCGGCTAATATAGCTGCTTCCATCTTGGCAATCGTCTTCTCGATGCTATGGGCTATTTCTTCATGAGTGACTGCTACTTCCATAGGGAGCGCAGTAAGTCTGTTGGGACCTCTCACAATGAATGGATCCGGTGGATTATCAAGGTCGGTAAGAGCACTTCCAACTTGAATCTTGATTCTTTCTGCCATTAGCGTGCCGATCTTAAGATTATGCACACGCCCCATGTGTTCCTGAATATCAGCAGTCAAGTCGTTGCCTGCAACTCGAATACTCTTGTTGCTGACGATACCTCCAAGAGAAATTACGGCGATTTCGGTGCTACCTCCACCTATATCTACAATCATGTTTCCTTCAGGAGCCTCAACATCCAGGCCAATACCAAGTGCAGCGGCCATGGGCTCGTAGATCATGAAAACGTCGCGTCCTCCAGCATGTTCACTTGAGTCGCGGACAGCACGGATTTCTACTTCTGTGGAGCCTGATGGAATGCATACCACCATTCGTAGACTTGGAGAGAACCAACGGCGCTTACTGTTTACCATTTTTACAAGACCGCGAATCATTTGTTCAGCGGCATTGAAGTCAGCGATAACGCCATCACGGAGCGGACGTATCGTGCGGATACCCGGTGGCTCCTTCCCTTCCATCTGATGAGCATCTTCTCCTACTGCAAGCAGTTTGTCGGTCTTATTGTCAATTGCCACCACAGAGGGCTGATTGACCACGATTTTATCTTTATGGATAATGATGGAATTGGCGGTGCCAAGATCCATTGCAATTTCCTGTGTCAATGAAAATAGTCCCATATATAATCAGTTTGGATAAAAAACTGTTGAAACTCACTATATTAAAATCAATTGAGAGGATTGAATCAAAAATATCAGTCTTCCTTATGATTTCAAGATGCAAAGTTACTCATTTTTTTTTAAATATGACACAAATTCAGAACTAAATTTTATAAAAAAATTCAGTATAATTAATTAAGTAGCTAAGAAAAATTAAACGACATATGTTACTA
>CAMWJD010000066.1 GCA_947174515.1 uncultured Porphyromonadaceae bacterium | reverse complement strand
TTATCTTTGCACTCAGAATCTAAACAATCTTTTTACCTTAAGATTTTTTACCTGTAGAAACTCATAAATTGGGCCGGACCGTGGTGGTTAGGCCCTTTTTGATTTTAGATCCCACCTCAAATTTTTTGAGATGGGATCTAATTCCTGAATTCTCAGGCCCCGTTTTTTCTGAGATGTGGCCTAAATTCAAAATTATTTTGTAAATTTGCACTACAAAAAATGATACTTATGCTTAGTGATTCTTTTGACAGAGATCATCTCTGGCATCCATATACTTCAACCCACGATCCCTTGCCCACTTATAAGGTGGATCATGCCGATGGTGCCGTCATCACGCTTGAGGATGGCCGTGAACTGGTCGACGGAATGTCTTCATGGTGGTGTGTGATTCATGGCTATAATCATCCCGTGTTGAATAAAGCGATTGAAAATCAGATTGCAAAAATGAGCCACGTGATGTTTGGTGGCTTAACTCACGAACCGGCCATCGAACTTGGCAAACTTCTTCTGGAAATACTTCCGCCATCTATGAACCGCATTTTCTATGCGGATTCAGGTTCGGTTGCCACCGAAGTGGCAATGAAAATGGCAGTGCAAGCACAAAACGATCTTAAACGTACTAATTTCGCGACAATCAAAAGCGGATATCACGGTGACACTTGGAATGCGATGTCGGTGTGCGATCCCGTGACCGGTATGCATGGAGCGTTCGGTCCCGCTCTTCCGGTACGTTTCTTTGCGGATGCCCCTCAGTGTGGTTTTCATGATGAATGGCGTCCTGAAGATTTTGACTCCATGCGGAGTATTCTTGACAAGCATGGCGACACTATAGCGGCGGTTATTCTCGAGCCGATAGTGCAAGGTGCCGGCGGGATGCGTTTCTACCACCCGCAGTATCTGCGTGTACTACGCAAAGAATGTGACGAAAGAGGAATTCTTCTTATTTTTGATGAAATTGCAACCGGATTCGGACGCACAGGAAAACTGTTCGCATGGGAACATGCCGGAGTTGAACCTGACATAATGCTCATTGGTAAAGCTTTGACAGGTGGTTATATGACTTTTTCTGCAGTAGCCACTTCAGAAAAAGTAGCGGATATGATATCTTCAAGCGAGGCTGGATGCATAATGCACGGCCCGACTTTCATGGGCAATCCTCTCGCGTGCGCGGTGGCGCTTGCAAGCACGCGGCTACTTCTTGCAAGTCCATGGCAGAAACGTATCAAGGAAATAGAATCGATACTGAATGAAGAGCTTGCGCCGGCATCCTCTCTGCCGTTTGTCAAGGAGGTCAGGGTGCTTGGGGGAATAGGTGTGATAGAGCTTCACGAATATATCACATGGCTTGGCGAATTTCAGAAGATGTGTGTGGAGGAAGGTGTCTGGATACGCCCGTTTGCTCATAACGCCTATCTTATGCCTCCCTACCTTGCCGTCTCTGATGATCAGGTGCGTACGCTTGCCCGCAAGCTGATCAAAATATTGAAGCAGATACACAACTATTCTGAAAGTGACGTTGTTTCTAAATAAAGAAGATACGACAATGGAAAAAACTGAAGAAAAAAACACTATAGAAGAAAAAGTCAATGTCGAGGAGCGTGCCGCTGAGGAACTACGCATCACCGAGAAGGCTATCGAGATGCTTCGCACGGTATTCGATCCCGAAATACCCGTGAATGTCTATGACCTCGGACTTATTTATAAGATAGATTATGAAGTCGACAACAAGACGCTTCATGTCGATATGACTCTTACAGCTCCAAGTTGCCCTGCTGCTGACTTCATCCTTGAGGATGTACGTCAGAAACTTGTCAGCATAAAAGGTCCGGAAAAAGTTGATCTCCGATTGGTGTTTGAACCCGTTTGGGATCAGTCAATGATGTCGGAAGAAGCCAAACTCGAACTCGGTTTCCTGTGAGGACGTATTTTCTTAGCGACCTGCACCTCGGTGCCCCTTATTTCCCTGACTCCCGGGAGTCGGAGATGCGTGTGGTGTCTTTTCTTGACTCGATAAAGAATGATGCGGAAGCCATCTATTTGCTCGGTGATATTCTTGATTATTGGTATGAATACCGCTATGTAGTGCCTCGCGGTTTTGTGCGTTTCTTTGGAAAACTTGCCGAACTTTCAGACTCGGGAATCAAGATAACTTGGCTGATCGGCAACCACGATATATGGATTTTTGATTATATCCCGAATGAATTGGGAATCCGGGTGGTTGATGGAAGTATAGTAGAGGAAATTTATGGTAGGAAAGTGTTTATGGCTCATGGCGATGGAGTGGGGGAGCATCCTTTAGGTTTCAGGTTCATCCGCTCTCTTTTTCGTTCTAAAGTATGTCAATTCTTCTATTCTGCCATTCATCCGCGATGGACAGTTCCTTTCGCCTATAAATGGAGCCATCATAGTCGCGAGACCGGACGGGAAGCCGGACAAGATTGGCATCCGCTTCTCGACCAGCTTGAATCTTTCTCTCGCAAATATCTTGAAGATCACCCCGACATAAATCATTTCATATATGGACATCTGCACATTTTGAAGCAACTAAAGCTCAGCGATGCATGCGATCTGACCGTCCTCGGCGAATGGATTAAAACATTCTCCTATGCGGTCCTTACCCGTGAAGGCTCACTCGCCCTACATACCTATGCGCCCCTATGAATACAGATAATTTCGTCATGTCATGCAGTCGGTGAGTCATGACCGACAGCAGCCTTTACTTCATAGAGCACTTTGCAGAGATCCTCTTTCTTTAATCCGGCAGAAAGTGACAGCCGCAGCCTCTCGGTCCCTTCCGCCACTGTGGGCCTGCGTATCGGAAGCACATCGATTCCTGCTTCCCTAAGCCTTGACGCCATTTCTATTGCGCGAGTCGCACTGCCGGCATGTAAAGGTATTATCTGACTCCTGCTTTGACACGGTCTTCCTGTGATAGCCTCAATTTCTTTTCGAAACCAAGCGGATGATTCTCTAAGATACTTCCGTTCTTCTTTCATGCCGACAAGCTTCTCGATCATAAGCTTATCCCATGCAATCAAATAGGGGGGGAGAGCTGTGGAGAATATAAAACTTCTGGCGCAATTGATAAAATAAGAGTGTAATGCTTCTGATGTGGCGATAAAGGCACCATAGCCTGCCGCCGCTTTGCCGAGTGTGACAATCAGAATATCGATATCCGAAAGAAGATCAAGCTCCTCGGCCACACCAAGACCGTTCTCTCCAAAGACTCCGAAGGCGTGGGCTTCATCTAAATAAAGCATCACGTTGGGATAATCTTTTTTTATTTCCACAAGTTCGCGAAGCGGTGCTATGTCACCATCCATACTGTAGACGGATTCCACAGCTACTACTACGATTTTATACAATGAAGCCTTCTTCTGAAGTATTTTGCGGAGCATACCCATGTCATTATGGGCAAACCGTGCGGTATCCCCGTGTCCAAGACGAATTCCATCAATCATGGAGGCATGTATAAGTTTATCGCTTACGATAAGTGTCCCTGGAACTGATAGAGATGAAAGTGCTCCGGTATTGGCATGATAGCCTGAATTGAGCAAAAGAATGTTTTTGTGATATAGATCGGCAAGCATCGTCTCGAGAGCAAGATGATCTTTCTGGTATCTCTGCAAAAGTCGGGATGCGGATGCCGACATCGGTGCATTTCCGTAATTGTCTGAAAATTCGCTTAGAAACTCTGAATATCTTGCACCAAGCGACATATAATCATTGCTTATCAGATCAATGCCACCTAAACCGGACGGTATGGTACGCAGACGGTTTTCTTCAGTTAATGATGAAAGAATATCTGAATATATCATGATTTTGACCTGCAATTTTCTTTGTCAGCGATATCCTTTTCTCTTTCTTCTCTAAGTCGCTCCCTTTTTTTCAGGAAGAAAACCAATGCAATAAGAACTGCAGTCTCGGCTCCCACCGTAGTCCAAAATCTTATTTTTTCACCTGTGCGAATTAGATCTAAACCGAAATGCACGGTCATGAAACTAAAATATAGTGCCAATAGGGCCGGGAGCCAGATATATTTATATTTTCTCATATTTCTTCATCTGTTTGTCTGATGATGTATTGAGATTCCGACGGTTGAAATAGTCCGGCATTAAGATGCTTGTAGATTTCCACACAAGCTTGTGCATCAAGGGCGGCATAATGTTGCTGCGCTTCGGCAAGTTGATCCGACTCCCAGTTCGATAGACGCTGAGATTTGGAAAGACGTTTTCCAAAAAGAATACCATATAGTTTTGATAGACTCTTGTCTATGATATTCCATTGCGTGGCAAACTGTTGAAGTTCTATGAATCCTTCGGGTTCGAAATCATAAGTCTTATGCAGATTTCTGAAATCATCATGAATTGAAAGTCCCACTTTCTGCTTCTCCTTATCTTCAAGAAGCTTTTTAAGTGGCTCAGGCATCCCGATTTTATTGAGACGGAATAAAAAACATTCATCATCAGATGAGAGTTGCAGAAGGGCCACGTTATAACTTTGTCCCTTCTTAAACGACGGTCTGGTCTCTGTATCAAATCCAATAATATCTGCATTGCGAAGACGCCCTATTGCATATTCCACTGATTCCGTATCATCTACGACTCTTATCGTTCCACGGAATTGGGCTACCGGCAACGCTGCAAGTTGCTGTTTGGATATTGATATTTCCATTTTTTATTCTCACTTTGTCTGATTTGTTATGCAAAGTTACTATTTTTTTTTGACTTCTTCAAGAATTTTATTAACTTTGCGGATGATTTGGCATCTTTATAGCTTGAGACCGCGGTAAAATTCGAGAGCGGGACTATGTTAGAAAAAATCTTTTTAGATGCCGTTTTGAAATTATATACTATAAACTGAATATAAACTTAAACATGAGTGTTATGAATACATTCCGCAAAGTTCTCCTGGTGGCCATCGTTGCCATCTTCTCATTCGGATATGCTTCTGCTGATTTCCGTTTTGGTGTTAAAGCCGGTGCTAATTTCAACCACATCAATGTCATGAAGATGACTAATATCGATGGGGCTAAAGACCAGTTGACTTCTAAAAGCAATCAGGCCGGATGGATGCTCGGTGTAATGACCGAGTTCACTATTCCTATTATCAATATCGGAGCAGACCTGTCTATCCTTTATGCTCGTCAGAATGTTGCCGACAATCAATATTATGAGAACAAAGACTTTATCGATGTTCCTCTCAATCTTAAATGGAAAATCGGTCTCCCTGTAGTTGGAAAAATTGTTACTCCGATGGTTTATACGGGGCCTGACTTTTTGTTTAGGGCAAGCAAGAATATTCTTAAGGATGTGCAAGCTAAAAAGTGCGAAGTGGGTTGGAATGTCGGATTGGGATTTGAATTTTTCAAACACGTGCAGATTCAGGCAGGTTACTGTTTCGGTTTGAACAGTGTGGCAAAATACACTGAGATTATCGGTGTCAATCTTCCTGACCAGGATTATAAAGTGAAGAAAAATTATTGGACACTCTCTGCTGCTTATCTCTTCTAAGATCCCCATCTCATAATCGTTTTATTAATGAAAAAACTTGTTTTGGCCCTCATCGCTATCATTTGTGGCTTGGGAGCAAACGCAGAATTCCGTTGGGGACCTACTGCAAGCATAAATTTTAATAATTTTCATTGGAAGGAGCCTCTTCTTGAGACGCATCTCCGTACCGGTTTTGATGCCGGCCTCATGACTGAGGTAATGATTCCCGGTATTGGTTTCGGTATCGATGCCGGACTTACTTATGGCATGAAAAGTGCAAAGGTGAATTTCGGGGAGTGGAAAATTTGGAACTCCGAAGGCTTCGGTAATGAAACGGTGACACTCCACACTGTCAATATCCCCCTTCATTTGCGTTTCAAATACACAAGGCTCGAAGGAGTGGAAGAGACAATAGCTCCATTGATTTATGCGGGTCCTGTATTCACATTCAATGTTGCAGGCAATTGCAAGGCTCTTGAGCAGCCGGTGGGTACTGTTTCACTTGACTTTGGTATTGGATGTGAGCTTTTCCAGAAGGTTCAGGTCTCAGTCGGTTATTTGTGGGGTGTCAGCTATTCCACGCGCACCATCAAACTTGAGAATCTTTCAGGTAGGGCTGACGGATTCAGAATTAATTTAGCCTACTTTTTCTAACGCTTTTCCCTTGAAGTGAAAATAGAATTTATAAAGAGAGGCGCGGCGACGCGCCTCATACTTATATTTGCCGGGTGGTCTACGGATACCCGGTATTATAATGACTGTGTCTTTGATGGATGGGACACTGCTGTCGTGAGCGATTACCGTGACATGACTTTGCCAGATTTTCCTTCTCAATACTCTACAATATATATTTTCGCATACTCTCTCGGAGTGTGGGCTGCATCAGTTTCTGCCATACATGCGGCGGCCCGGATTGCAATTTGCGGCAGCCCGATTCCTATATCCGACCGGTTCGGTATTCCGGAAGCGATCTACAACGCTACATTTTCAGGTCTCGATGAGAGATCACTTCATAAATTCCACATCCGTATGGCTGGAGACCGTAGAAAATTTGATGCTATTAAGAATCGGTTTCCTGAAAAGTATTGCGTTTCCGCTCTCAAAGATGAACTGCTTAATATAGCGTCGGTGGTCAATGGTCAAGATAATCTGTCAGGATGCTTCTTTGATCGGGCTTATATCGCTCTCGATGATAAGATATTCCCTTATGGCAATCTGAAATCATACTGGGACAGATGCCCGGATACCGTTGAAGTGTCTTTTACGTCTCCCCATGCCGTCGACATCGCACAGATCATAAAAGATTGCATTCCCGATACGATGGGAATCGGCAAAAGTTTTGAGAAAGCAAAGTCTACATATGGCGAGAATGCGATAATCCAGTCTGAAATTTGTGAGAGGATTGGTGAAAATCTGAAATCTTTTCTTAATGGTAGAGATAGAAAAGTGAATTCTCTTCTGGAGATCGGAGTTGGAGGAGGCCAGCTTACTGAAATATGGAGACGAATCCTGACTCCGGACTGTGCCACATACATTGACCTATTTGAGTTGCCAATATTCGGAATAGCAAAAAGTGAGAGGTATATAGTCGCGGATGCCGAGGAGTGGCTGAAATCGACAGATGAGTCATTCGATATGATTTTTAGCGCATCCACCATACAGTGGTTTGCTGATCCAGTGAATTTTATTCGTGCTGTGAAAGGCCATCTTAATCCCGGGGGCATAGCCTTGATATCGACTTTCGTAAGGGGCAATATGCATGAACTCGACGCTATAAGACCATGTCCGGTTATCTATCGCACTGCAGAAGAATATAAATGTATACCGGGGGTCCAGGTATCGGAATGGGAGAGGACGTTGGTTTTCCATTCATCAAGAGCCTTGATGATGCATCTTAAGCTTACCGGAGTGAGTCCCCGCAGAAAAACATCTTCAGTCCATCTCTCTTCATTCCCTACTGAGTTGACTTACCGCCCTATCATCATTATAATTAAAGCGTAGGTATTGAGGCCTGCATTATTTATCCCAATTCCAATTGTGGTCTCTCAGACCATGCCAAAACTTTACATTAGCATCGGTGGGAAGTTTAGGTACTAAAATAGCGAAGCGTGATATAATTGCTTTCTCTATCTTGTCTCCCTCATTGATATCTCCGCTTATACCCAAATTGATACTCCAATTATAGGTGTTCTCGACTGTATTCCTGTAAAACATATTTGTTATGCTCACCACATTATAGTCGTGGATCTGATAGTATAACAAAAGTGTGTTATTTTTAAAATTGATTTTATAATAGCTTTCCTGAAATCCAAATGGATCATTCGGAATTTCTTCTGATGAATTGACAACCACACCCTTGTCCCACCATGGTCTTGTTTGCTGTTTATATTCCGTATCAGACATATTGAACTCAACGTTCATAGGCAAAAATTGCTCGTTTATTGGCAAGTTTACCGTTGTAGGCGGCTGATTATTATGATTGCAAGCAGTAATGAAAATGCTAAATGCTATTATTATCAGACTTAAATATTTCATTTTGATAGATTTTTTATTGTTTTAATAACGAAAATTCTATCTCTGTTATTGTCTTTTCACCCCCTATATATAAGTAGCTCGCAGAAATATTTTTGCGAGCTACTTATCAGAAATTACTTTGTCATTTTGATGTTGTTTTAGAGCGCATCTCGATTTTTGAGATGGGATCTTAAAATTCGCTGAAACGTGAATTCGGGAAATGTACCTTAATATATTGCTTTAAATACTCAATTGTGTCGGAACAGATGATCGGGTCTTTGTCAAAATGGTGGTTGTAGACTACTTCTGATAATATTATGCCGTATTGCTTGATTGCATATAATGTAAGCAATGTGTGGTTGATGGAACCTAATTGACCATTGGTGACTACTATAGTAGGCAGTTGGCGGTCGCTAATATAATCAATGGTAAGATATTCCCCGGCAAGTGGAACCATAATGCCTCCTGCTCCCTCTATCAATACGACATCATAACGTGATTCCAGAATCTTGGTGGCTTTTTCAATCTTATCAAAATTGATATTTCTGCTATCAATTCTGGCGGCAAGATCAGGCGAACATGGATAGCTGAAGATCTCAGGTGCCGTGATCATCTCCTTGTCTTCAGAAGTCATCTCAATCCCCATTATATTCCTGTGCACTTCGATATCCTCGCTATAGCCGACATTGCCGGTCTGGATAAACTTCTGTGTTATCACATTCTTCCCTTCTGCCATATATCTGCGTGCGAGCCATCCCGTAGCCCAACTTTTCCCTACATCCGTCCCTATGCCGGTGACAAAATACTTCATATTTATATTCCTTTCATGCCATAATCAAGCCACGACTAAAAAAGCCGTGGCTTGATTTGTTAACTTCAGATTAACCCCAAAATCATCCTGACCATTTATCTCATAATCTTATTTTCGCTTGTGAAATTTGACTCAATAAGCAAACATCGGGTAGTCATTCATAAGCTCATTCACTTCATGACGAACCTTGGCGATCTCTTCCTCATTGTCGGCATTGGTGAGTACCCGGTCGATAAGATCTGCGATCTTTACCATTAGATCCTCCTTAGCACCACGAGTAGTGATAGCAGCTGTACCGAAACGGAGTCCGGAGGTCAGGAAGGGACTACGGCTGTCGTAAGGCACCATATTTTTATTTGCAGTGATGTCAGCCTCTACCAATACCCGTTCAGCCTTCTTTCCGCTCATATCAGGGAATTTAGTACGGAGATCTACAAGCATGCAGTGATTGTCAGTGCCGTCGGAAATTATCTTGTATCCTCTTTTTGATAGTTCCTCTGCAAGCACCTTAGCGTTCTTTTGAACTTGAAGCGCATATTCTTTCCATTCAGGTTGAAGGGCTTCGCCAAATGCCACAGCCTTTGCTGCGATCACATGTTCGAGAGGTCCTCCTTGCACTCCGGGGAAAACTGCGCTGTCAAGCAGTGCCGACATCTTCTTGATTTCTCCTTTAGGTGTTTTCTTTCCCCACGGATTGTCAAAGTCCTTGCCCATGAGTATCATGCCGCCTCGCGGACCACGCAGGGTCTTGTGGGTTGTTGTCGTGACGATATGCGCATGTTTTACAGGATTTTCAAGAAGTCCTGCGGCGATAAGACCTGCCGGGTGAGCCATATCCACCATGAATATCGCTCCTATTTCATCAGCAAGCTTGCGGATACGGGCATAGTCCCATTCGCGGCTATAAGCGCTCGCTCCTGCAATTATGAGCTTAGGACGTTCTGCACGAGCTTTTTCCTCCATCTCCTCATAGTTGACGCGACCATCCTCTTCTTTTACTGTATAGCTGATTGGCTCGAAAACGAGACCTGAGAAATTGACAGGACTTCCATGGCTAAGGTGACCACCATGACTCAGGTCCATTCCCATAAATTTATCACCCGGTTCAAGACAAGCCATGAATACCGCCATATTGGCCTGTGCTCCTGAATGTGGTTGCACATTGGCCCATTCAGCGTCAAAAAGTTTCTTCGCACGTTCTATAGCTAAATTTTCAGCCTCATCCACGACCTGACAACCGCCATAATAGCGCTTGCCGGGATAGCCCTCGGCATACTTATTTGTAAGGCAGCTTCCCATAGCGCGCATAACTTCATCACTTACAAAATTCTCACTTGCGATAAGCTCTATGCCGCGACGTTGGCGGAGATGCTCCCGGTCGATTATATCAAATATTTCGTTGTCTCTTTTCATTTTCTATTTGGAATTATTTTATATTTTAACTCAGGTTTTCCCCCTTCAGGGGTATGAGGGCTTCCTCATCCTCCAAAGTTGTCATAGTGGATGGATTCCGGTTCTACGCCAAGATCATAGAGCATCTTGTTCACTGCATTGCTCATAGGGCCTGGACCACACATGTAGTATTCAATTTCCTCAGGAGCTTCGTGATCCTTTAAATAAGTGTCATACATCACATTGTGAACGAATCCGGGAGTATATTTCACTCCGGCCTTGTCGGCTGCGGGATCAGGGCGGTCAAGAGCAAGGTGGAAATGGAAATTGGGGAATTCTTTCTCAAGCTCAAGAAAGTCATTCAGATAGAACACTTCATTAAGAGCGCGGGCTCCATAGAAATAATCCATCCTGCGGTTTGTGGTCTTCAAAGTCTTCGTGAGCCACATGATCTGCGCACGCAAAGGTGCCATTCCGGCTCCGCCGCCTACCCATATCATTTCTTTGTCGGAGTCTAAGATGGGATGGAAGTCTCCATAGGGTCCGGACATCATTACTTTGTCTCCCGGCTTAAGGGTGAATATATAGCTTGATGCAATTCCCGGTGGCACATCCATAAAGCCTACTTGCGGTTTCGGCTTGAATGGGGGAGTGGCAATGCGGACAGTAAGCATAATTCTGTCTCCTTCTTCCGGATAGTTTGCCATTGAATATGCCCTTACAGTTTCTTCGTCATTCGTACATTTGAGGGTAAACAGACCGAATTGTTCCCATGAGGGGAGATATTCCGGTCCTATGAGAGCCTTGTCTATATCCTTATCATAGTCCATAGAAAACTTCGGAATACGAATTTGTGCGTAGCTGCCCGGAATGAAGTTCATATGCTCGCCCGGAGGCAATGCGACGATGAATTCCTTGATGAAAGTAGCGACGTTGCGGTTGCTGATCACCGTACATTCCCATTCCTTGACATCGAGAGCGGCCTCGCTGACCCTTATCTCCATATCGCTTTTCACCTTCACCTGGCAACCGAGGCGCCAATGGTCTTTTATCTCTTTGCGGGTGAAATGCACCGCCTCAGTGGGAAGCATCTCCCCGCCGCCGCTTTCAACCTGACATTTGCACTGTCCGCATGAGCCTTTTCCTCCGCAAGCGGAAGAAAGATGTACTCCGGCATCATTGAGTGTCATCAGTAGAGATTTGCCACTCTTTGTCACTAACGCTTTCTGACCATTATTGATGCTGATGGTGACATCTCCACTCTTAACGAGACGGCTCTTGGCGAGCAAAAGCACCCCTACGAGCACAAGCACAATTACTAAAAATATCAGTGCGGCTGCTATTACACTATGCCAAACGATCATAATCTTTATAGTTTAAGTTTTCGAAAGATCAAGTTAACTCTTAAACCTTTAAACCTCAACTTTCGCTTGCGAAAGTTGAATTTATAGTTTGATTCCAAGGAAACTCATGAACGCGATTCCCATGAGTCCTGTGATAATGAAGGTGATTCCGGTGCCACGCAGTGGAGCGGGTATCACTTGCTCGTTGAGTCTCTCTCTGATAGCTGCAAGCGCAGTGATGGCCAAAAGCCAACCTATGCCTGATCCCACTCCATATACTGTGGCTGTCCATGCGTTGGAGAATTCACGCTGCTGCATGAAAAGCACACCTCCAAGAATAGCGCAGTTCACTGCTATCAATGGCAAGAAGATTCCAAGACTTGCATATAGTGATGGTGAATATTTCTCAATTACCATCTCAAGAATCTGCACCAGTGCCGCAATAACGGCTATAAACATGATCAGTCCTAAAAAACTCAAGTCGGTTTCGGCATATTCCTGTCCAAGCCATGAGAGAGATCCCGGCTTGAGAATGAATTCATTGATACACCAGCACACCGGAAGGGCTATCGTCAGAACAAAGGTCACCGCTACTCCAAGGCCAAATGCAGTCTTGACATTTTTTGACACCGCCAGGAAACTGCACATTCCCAGGAAGTAGGCAAATATCATATTGTCGATGAAAATCGACCGTATAAACAAATTAAGATTTTCCATATCTTCAGTTTCTTTTTACGTTTTTGGTATTATCTGATTTTCATCATTTTGCCTTTCTGTTGTGTACCCATATGATACATGCCACCGTGATGAGGGCCATAGGGGGAAGGATCATCATACCGTTGTTCTGATAGCCGAGATCATATAGTGCCTGAGGTATAACCTGGAAGCCCCAGAGTGTCCCGCTCCCTAAAAGTTCACGGAAGAAAGCCACTATCACGAGTATGATGCCATATCCGAGTGCATTTCCTACGCCATCAAGAAATGCGTTGAAGGGAGTGTTGTTGAGTGCGAAAGCCTCGAGTCGTCCCATTATGATGCAGTTGGTGATGATGAGCCCGATGAACACTGAAAGTTGCTTACTTACTTCATAATTCCATGCTTTCAGTACCTGATCCACCACTACCACGAGGGCTGCTACCACTACAAGCTGCACTATTATTCTGATTGACGTAGGGATGGTGTTACGCATTATTGATATGATGACGTTGGAAAGTGCAAGCACTGCAAGCACAGATATAGTCATTACCACTGCCGGCTGTAGTTTTGCCGTCACTGCGAGAGCTGAACATATACCGAGAATCTGGACAATCACGGGATTGTCATTGCTCAGAGGATTGATGAG
>CAMWJD010000065.1 GCA_947174515.1 uncultured Porphyromonadaceae bacterium | reverse complement strand
CAATAATTGTCAATGAAACGATTAATTGGTCTTTACTGTATGAATGCTAAATTCAGTTGCAAATTTAACAAAAAATTCCTTAATATAAAAGAATTCGGATGAATCAGGAATGAATTTGTTATAAAATTATTCCTTTTAGAACAATCTTTTCAAAAGAGCAGTTATTTCCGCGATAGGAAAGGGAGATATCTATCGATAACTATGCAACGCTCCGCCCCCGGAAGGCTTGAAAGCACATCCGAGTCAGGATATTCAGGATAATTTTTTCTCATCTTGCGAAAGTCACCGTGGGCCCTGACTATGGCTTTGGCATTTTGAAAATCGAATTTTGCCACATACATAAGAAAAGCAAGAGAATCCATGAGACGACGCTTAAAAAGCACCTTCTTTCCTATCTCCTTCGGCAGATTCTTATGAAGGAGCAAAAGATTGTTTCGAAAATTCAGATAAGTTTTCTTAGGATTTCCTTGATTGAGGGTAGCTCCTCCAAGATGAAAGACGTGCGCCTCCGGGACCACACAGACCCGATATCCAAAATTATGCAGCCTACAACATAGATCGATTTCTTCCATATGGGCAAAAAAGAGTTCATCAAGTCCGCCGACTTTCAGATATGCGTCACGCCTCACCATCAGCGCCGCTCCTGAAGCCCAGGCAATATCAGCCGGACCGGTATCGTATTGACAAAGATCATATTCCACACGGTCAAAAAGACGCCCTCTGCAATATGGATAGCCATATCGGTCGAGGAGACCGCCGGCAGCTCCGGCATACTCAAACATATCCTTGCGTAGAAAAGATCTTATTTTAGGCTGACAGGCTCCCACTTCAGGATGTTTCTGCATAAAAGAGAGAAGCGGCTGCCACCACCCGGGGGGAGTCTCCACATCCGAATTCAATAATACGATAAACTTGGATTTCACCTCGTTGACAGCACGGTTGTAGCCACCGGAAAATCCATAATTCTCATCAAAAGCAATCAGTTTCACATTAGGAAATTCTTCACACAACAGCTTCAGTGAATCATCAGTGGAGCCATTATCAGCAACAATTACCTCCACGTCCGGACCATTTGTATTAGCCACGACGCTTGGAAGGAACTTTTTGAGAAGTTTTTCGCCGTTCCAATTTAGAATTATCACACTTAACATCGTATCTGATTGATAATTGAGAATTAAATTAATCGGAATTTATTCAATTATAGCTTGAAGTGTCTCAGGGTCTGCATTATAGAAAGATGATAGGAGTGCCGGAGTAATGGTATTATAAAGAGACGGAGAGGCTTTTGCTCTGACTCGCAAATAATTATCCGTATGTCCATACATGACTCCTTCTTCATGAGAATCCGGGTGTTCCCAAAGCACGGGTCGACAAGTACCGAAATATCCGCGTGAAAACTCTCTGAGCTTTTGGTCGCTGAGTTTTGTCAACATTCCTACCCTTGCGTGTTTCTCCTCCTGACTCACCTGATGGTCAATGCCGAGAGCCTTTGTTCCGGGTCGCTCGGAGTACGGGAACACATGGAATCGGCTCACCGGGAGCGATTTGGCATAACAATAGCTTTTTTCCCATTCCTCATCCGTCTCCCCTCTTGCCCCAACGATGATATCCACGCCTATAAAGGCATGAGGAATAATGGATCTGATCATATTGATCCGGTCTGAGAAAAGATCAGTGCGATATCGGCGGTTCATCAAGCGCAGCACCTCATCAGATCCGGACTGCAAAGGTATATGAAAACTTGGCATAAACGCACGGCTCTCTTCAGCCATCCATCGGATTATATCTTCAGTAAGAAGATTGGGCTCGATGCTTGAAATGCGATAACGCACGATCCCCTCCACATCATCAAGTCTTTTCAGAAGTTCCAGAAAATCTTCACCTGTATCTTTGCCAAAACACCCGACATTGACTCCGGTCAGCACAATCTCTTTTCCTCCTGCATAGGCTGCTTTACGCGCATCCTCCACAAGAGAAGCGATAGAGCCTGATCTACTTCTTCCGCGTGCAAAGGGAATTGTGCAATAAGTGCAAAAATAATCGCATCCATCTTGCACCTTAAGCCAATACCGGGTACGGTCGCCACGTTCACAAGCACCCTGAAATTCACGGATGTCAAGATAATCATGCACTTCCACCCTATTGCGTCTGTCCTTCTCCCACTCATTCAGGAACCGGTCAATCTTAAGTTTTTCATCATTTCCCAGTACCATGTCGACCCCCTCGATGCCTGCTACCTCCTGAGGCTTGAGCTGAGCATAGCATCCGGTCACCACCAGTGTGGCATCAGGCCAACGCGAACGTAGCCGCCTGATGAGAGAACGCCCTTTCTTGTCAGCGACCTCAGTCACCGAACATGTATTGACCACTACAATATCGGGGGTATCTTCAGCAGAAGCCCTCATGATACCCCGACGTGCAAGTTGCGTGGCAATTGCCGACGTTTCAGAAAAATTCAGCTTGCATCCTAATGTGTGGAAAGATGCCTTCAATATATTTGAATGGTCTGTCATATTTTCATTTTCTAAAAACGAACCAGCGAGTCATATCAAAACGAGGGAGAGCGGCCAGCTGGACATCAGCTTTCCGATCTTCCGGCGTCTCCATTGCCTTACCCACTTTTTTCCCTTTCGACTCCAAAGCTTCCCTTACTTCGCGAAGAGCAATCTGCGGAGTGTTGTTATCTTTTGAGAGATGGCAAAGGAATATATGATTAAGAGAAGGGTTGATGATTTCCTTTATGAAAGCGGCTGTCTGGCGATTATCTAAATGTCCGAAGCCTCCTACAATGCGAGCCTTAAGATATTCCGGATAACATCCCAACCTCAGCATGGAGGCATCATAGTTTGCCTCAATCATCAGATAATTGGCTCTTGACATATAATAGCGGGCCCTGTCTGTCACTTCTCCCAGGTCGGTAGCAATAACAAACCGTCTGGAATCATACTCAATTGAAAATCCCATATTGTCACTGCCGTCGTGGTGCACATCAAATGCAGTTATCTCAAAATCGAGCATCTTGAAAGGAATTTCCTTAAAAATAGGGACGTGATATTCCTTTATGCGCTTGGATATGGAATGTTTCCGAAGTATTCCATTCAGCACCCGATTGGTGCAAAAGAGTTTCAGATGACGATGTTTTCGAAGCAGGGCATATACATATTTGACATGATCGGCATGATCATGAGTAAGCAAAACTCCTTTCACATGATTCATATCTACGCCGTTGGCAGCCAGACCACGCTCCAATTCCTCAGCTCTGATTCCGACATCAATAATCATACCACCTTCCAGACTTCCCACATAGCAAGCGTTTCCACTTGAGCCACTGCCGAAAGAACAGAAATAAATAGGGCGTGGCGATGATTCCGGCACCGGTTCGGAAGCTATTTCATAAGGATTCTCCCATTCTTCGAAAGGGAGTCCCGGCTGATCATCGAAAATAATCTTTCTTTTCATTTCTTCTCGTATCTCCTGGAATCTCCCCCTTTAGCCCCGGCATAAATAAGGAATATCGCCGGGCGTTTATCAAAATCATATTTTCTTTTCTTCCATTTGGCGGCAGCCAGCGCCACCACCTCTTCCTTATCCGGATCCGTAAGATCACAGGCCACACACAGCATCGTGGAAGGAGAAAGAGAGTCGGCAAGAAAATCCACCATGCGATTGTTGCGATAAGGAGTCTCTATAAAAATTTGAGTCATCTGCCGTGATGCAGATTCCGCTTCAAGATTCCTTATAGCCTTTCTGCGCTGTGCGGCATCTATCGGAAGATACCCATGGAAAGCAAACGACTGTCCATTGAAACCCGATGCCATAAGCGACATCAAGATAGA
Source organism: uncultured Porphyromonadaceae bacterium (assembly GCA_947174515.1). Lineage (GTDB taxonomy): Bacteria > Bacteroidota > Bacteroidia > Bacteroidales > Muribaculaceae > Lepagella. The sequence continues at coordinate 9,178 of CAMWJD010000065.1, read as the reverse complement.
GTTCGGCCCCACAAGAGGAATTACCTTTAGACCCTCTTTTTGAGCTATCTCGACAGGATGACAGCCCGGGTCGGCCACAGCAGGGCATCCCGCCTCACTCATCACCCCGACCGGGTTTCCATCCCGCAAGGGTTTGAGCATGGCGGCTACATCTTCCGGACTTGTATGCCGGTCAAGGACCTCAAAACTACATTCCGCTATCGGAAAAGCGGGATCCACATGCCGAAGGTATCTTCGGGCCGTGCGCAAATTCTCCACAATGAAATGACGCAGCTGACGCAACACCTCAATATTTCCGGCCGGGATTACGTCGGAAACAGCGGCTCCACTGATAGGAACCGGCACAAGATAGAGAGCCGATTGAATTTTCATGTTACAAAATTAACAAAATTCCGCGTTTTTTGCTAATTTTGCAGTGAAATGATTGCAGATAAATTTATACCAGACGATTTCAGGACTAAAATCAAAGCTGAAATCGGGACAGAAATGGCAAATAAGGTGCTGGCTGCCTTAAGCGAGGAGCCGGAATCTTCTGTCCGGCTTAACAGTCACAAGCCATATGACGGAATGCTGTATCCCGATATGGAGCCCGTAGGATGGTGCGCATCGGGCTATTATCTTCAGGCACGCCCTTCTTTCACTCAGAATCCATTGCTCCATGCAGGCATTTTCTATGTGCAAGATGCATCTTCAATGATATATGAATCAATAACTGCAACGCTATCAGACGGGAAACCCGTCAAAGTCTGCGATCTTTGTGCAGCTCCGGGTGGCAAGACCACAGCTATTCTTAATGCCTTGCCCGCCGGAAGTGTGATGCTTGCCAATGAATTCAGTGCCTCACGAGCCAATATACTGAAGGAAAATCTTTCCAAATATGGCTATCCCGAAATTATCGTGACCAACAGCCCAACCGACAGACTCGCCCCCATGAAGGGATGGTTTGATATTGTGGCGGTAGACGCTCCATGCTCGGGAGAAGGGATGATGCGCAAGGATGAGACGGCGAGGACTCAATGGAGCGAAGGGCTTGTGAGGCAATGTGCTAATCTGCAAAAAGAAATTTTGAGCAATGCAATTGAGATGATTGCCCCCGGAGGATATCTGATATATTCCACCTGCACATTCAATACTACCGAAGATGAGGACAATGCCGGATGGATAGCTTCTGAGTTTGGTCTTATTCCCGTTGATACCGGGCTTGCCGGACACAATGGTATTCAGAAGCAAGTGAAAGGCGACGTTCCGTGCTTGAGGTTCATGCCCGGCTTCACCAGAGGGGAAGGATTATTTGTAGCCGTGTTCAAAAAGCCGGATAATAATGATGATTCAAGATCATACCGTAAGGTAACAAAAAGGGGGAAGGATAAAAATGAAGTAAAAGAAAAAAAAGCTCCCGACATCATGAACAAGGCAAAATCCTGGATAAATGGAGAATATAAGATTCTTAACCATGACGGGCATTTACTTGCCTTGACACAAGCCACGGAAAATTTGCTTGATGCAATCCCAAAAGGAATTAAAATAATAGCGGCAGGGATTGAAATTGGTGAAATCAAAGGTAAAGATCTGATACCGTCGCATAAACTTGCCATGTCGGTGGCCATGAATCATCCTTTTCCGGAGACGGAACTGACACAAAAAGATGCTTTGCGCTATCTGGCAAAAGAAGCGATAGTGTTACCGCCGGACACTCCCAAGGGATACGTGACAGTGACATATGAGGGGCATCCATTGGGATTTGTCAAGAACTTGGGAAATAGAAGTAATAATCTTTACCCTATCGAATATAGAATTAGGAATTTAAAGATTAAAGATTAAATATTAAAGATTAAAGATTAAAGATAAGTCTTATAAGTCATATAAGTCTTATAAGTCATATAAGTCTTATAAGTCATATAAGTCTTAAAAAATATTATAACTCTGCAAAACGGAAACTACGATGCTTGAAATAAAGAATATATATAAGTCATTCGGAAATTTAGAAGTGCTCAAAGACATTTCCCTATCAATCGGGACAAAAGAGATTGTGGCGATAGTCGGTCCCTCCGGAGCCGGGAAGACAACACTTCTTCAGATAGCCAGCACATTGGAAAAACCCGACAGTGGAAACATTCTTTTCAACGGTACTGAACTGATAGGGATGAAAGACAAGAAGCTTTCGGCTTTCAGGAATAAAAATATAGGGTTCGTATTTCAATTCCATCAACTGCTACCTGAATTCAGTGCCAAGGAAAATGTGGCTCTTCCTGCCATGATAGGCGGAATGAGCAAGAAAAAAGCAATGGACAAGGCATCCGAACTGCTTACGCGGCTGGGACTTTCCGACCGTATGGATCATAAACCGTCGGCCATGAGCGGAGGCGAACGTCAACGTACCGCAATTGCCAGGGCACTGATAAATGATCCGGCAATAATCTTTGCCGACGAACCTACGGGAAGCCTGGATTCTGTCAACAGAGAAGAAATACAGAATATCTTCACCGAGTTGCGCGACAAATTCAATCAGACAATCGTCATGGTGACACATGATTCCACACTTGCCGGCATTGCCGACAGAATCATAGAAATGGCGGATGGCAAAGTATCGCTTCGTCCGCAAGCTCCCGTGCCCCCTGAAGGGGAAGAGATGGAATCACTCGCGATAGTAGACCCTCTTGACTCTGGGGGAGACGGAAGTGAGTATCTCATAAGGGATAGTATCAAGGAGATCCGAGAGTCGGTAGACTGAGGCGGAAGAACCGAAAATTTCCACCACATCTCCTTCCTTGCAGTCGATATCTGTAACATCGATCATACAGGCATCCATACAGATATTCCCTACTGTCGGCGCGTCCTTGCCATTGACTTTGACAGTGATATTGCCGCGTCCGAAATGACGGTTCATGCCATCGGCATATCCGATCGGAATGGTGGCGATGCGGGAATCACGCTCAAGGATCGATCTGCGCGCATACCCTATGCTCTCACCTTTCTTCCATTCGCGTATCGCAATAATAACAGTGCGAAGTGTGCTGACCACCGACAACGGAGTCTCCACCTCGGGCGGAAGAGTATTTACGCCATAAAGACCGATTCCAAGCCGAGCCATGTCATAATGATACTCCGGGAAACGGAGAATACCCGCAGAGTTAAGCACATGCCGCAGGAAAGGGCGCGGATAATTGGAAAGCATATAAGAAGTATAGCTGTCAAACCGCATTAACTGCTGCAGAGTATATTCATCCATATCAAGACAATCGGCGGTGGCAAGATGACTGAAAGCCGAGGCGATACACACCGCGTCAGTTGAATTAAGAATACGCATCATTTCAGGCAGCTCCTCCTCTACAAAACCCATACGGTGCATTCCGGTATCAAGTTTTATATGCACTGGATAATCCTTCACCCCATACTTTTGCGCCTCCTTCACCACATCAAGAAGCATAGGCATCGAGAACACTTCAGGTTCGAGCCGATAGGCAAACATCTGGCGATAATTTACCACTTTCGGATTCATGACCATTACCGGCATAGTAATGCCCCTGCGACGCAAGTCGATTCCCTCATCAAGCACAGCCACCGCAAGATATGAGGCACCACAATCCTGCAATGTCCGGGCTATCTCATAGCTTCCCGCGCCATAGCCGGATGCCTTCACCATTGCCACAAGTCCGGTCCCCGCCGGCAGTTTGGAACGGAAATAGTTGTAATTTCTCACCACTGCATCAAGGTTTACCTCCAGCACCGTCTCATGAGTCCTCGCTTCAAGAAGCTCCGCTATTCTACCGAATTGAAATTCAGGAGCACCTTTCAGAAGAATTGTTTCATTGCAGAAATCAGAAGGGCTCAAAGCGGCAAGCAAATCATCTGTTGAGTCAAAGAAAGCGGACTCTTCAACTACTGAGGCGAGTTTCTCAGCACCCATCTTCATTCCGACACCTACCCCTATAAGGCGTTTCACTCCACACACCTTCAGCATATCAGCCATAGATGAAATGGCATCTTCCGACGAATCAGCCTCATGATGCAGATCGCTTACTATCAGAGTCTCTTTTTTCCCGGGAGCGAGGCGACGTTTCATAAAATCAAGAGCCGGAGCGAGCGATGACTGATCGGAGGTGTAAGAATCATGAATCACGAGACAATCATTAACACCTTCGCTGACATTGAGTCGGGTTCCGATACGATGAAGTTTCTTCAGGGCTTCTTGAATATCAGATTGAGAAAGGCCAAGGGATTTCGCTACCTCAATGGCATGCCCTACATTCTCTATTTCCCAATCCTTTATGTCCTTATCGCCGAAACTTTCTCCAAACGGGTGGAGAGGCACATCCTTCTTATGCCAGCCAATAAGTTCTTTTCCCTGACATTGGCACCGCACTTCAGCATCCACATCTTGATCATCGGCACAATAGATGACTCTTTCGACAGATTTTCCGGAAGCCAAAGATACTTTTTCCTTAATCTTATCTTCTCTTGATTTGAACCCTTGTGCATGTGCATCTCCCACATTTGTGACGACCACCGTATCGGGAGCGATACATTCCGCTATCGACTTCATTTCACCCTCTATTGAAATACCTGCTTCAATCAGAGCCACATCACTGCCCGGACGAATACCCCAAAGGCTAAGAGGAACTCCGATCTGCGAATTATAGCTTCGTGGAGAACGGCTGACGTTGAGCGATGGCGAAAGAATCTGGAAGAGCCATTCCTTTAAAGTAGTCTTACCGCGAGAGCCTGTGATGGCAATAATTCTTGATGTATTCCTCCTTCCAAGCGCACCCGTTTTCTGCAATGCTTTAAGCGTATCGGGCACTAAAATCCACGATGCATCAGGCATTTCATCGACATCAGAGGGAAGCGACTCCACCACAAAAGCCCTGACGCCACGATCATATAGGTCAGCGATATAATTATGACCATCGTTGCTTTCACCACGAAGAGCAAAAAAAAGCGATTTCGCGGGGTCAGACAGACTCCGCGAATCGGTGAGAAGTATTTCGATTTCGCGATTTTCTCCTTGGAGCTTTGCTCCTGAGACTTCCGCGATTTCTTTAAGATCAGCTTTCATTACATGAACATGGATGCTACGAAAATGACAATGATAAGAAGCGGGGTCACCCACTTTAAGAGAAACATCACCGGCTTTGCAAAGCGATTGCGTATGGTCCCACTGTTAGTAAGTTGGTCTTCCATCAATCCCTTAGGAGCGAACCATCCGAGATAAACAGCCATAATCAATGCTCCCAACGGCATAAGGATGTTGGCGGTCAAAGCATCGCAAGCTCCGAAAATGGTGTATCCGAAGATTGTCCAATCAGACAACACTCCATTGCTCAATGAAGACAAGGCACTAAATAATACAAGCGGAAGAAGCACCATGCAAGTGGCAGGGATACGCTTCATCTTGAAATGCCCGCTAAAGTAGGCAATGGACACCTCTGCAATTGAGATACTGCTCGTGAGCGCCGCTACTGAAAGGAGTATGAAGAATAGTGACGACCAAAGCGGAGGACACCACATATTGTTGAAAATTTCGGGAAACGTCACAAACACCAGGGCCGAACCGTCGAAAGACTCACCCTGCAAGCCAAAAGACATCACACCGGGAAATATGATCATGCCGACGAGAATCGCCACAGACATGTCAAGAAGCGACACCGTGAAAGCTGTCCGCGTAAGATTTGTATCTTTACGGAAATAGCTTCCATAGGTGATAAGGGTTCCCATGCCTAGGCTCAACGAGAAGAACGCCTGCCCCAAGGCACTGATGCAGACCTTGGGAGTTATCTTTGAAAAATCGGGATTGAAGAAATATTCCAGACCTTCAGCAGCCTTGGGAAGGCTCATGGCATTCACTAAAAGAATGACAAGGATAAGGAAAAGCAACGGCATAAGGATGTTGCTTGCCCTCTCTATTCCCTTCTGCACGCCCATACAGAGCACAATCCCACAGATAGCGATAGTAATCCACGTCCAGATCATCGGAGGCCATACTCCGGCTACATATTCCTGCATTCTGTCGGCAAACTGGAGATTACTTCCTTCCTCCACTCCCGGAATCGGAGTGAAGAGTTCGCCGGTGATTGATTGGTATAAGTATTCGAGTGTCCATCCTGACACCACCATATAGAATGTAAGGATGAGATAGGAACACAATATACCCAGGAACCCGGATATCCACCAGGGTTTGCCGGGACTCAGCTTCCGATAGCTATCAATAGCATCGCTTCTTCCTGCTCGTCCGATAGAGAATTCTCCGAGCATCACCGGAATACCGAACAGAAGCACGCATATCACATACACAATCAGGAAGGCGGCACCGCCATGAGCCTGGGTTTCGGCCGGGAAACGCCATACGTTTCCCAGTCCTACAGCGCTTCCTACAGTAGCGGCAATGAGTCCGATCTTACTACTGAATTCAGAGTTATTTGCCATTTTATTCTACGGGATCAGCTTGGGTAGCATCAGGCACGGGTTGCGGCATATCGCCGGTAGCTGCCTCGAGTTTCTTCATCTGAGAGAATATAAATGCAGCTGAGAGAAGACAGAGAGCAATGAGAATGATCCAAATGGTCCATACCGGAATCTTACCCCAGAGAAGCATCGGGATAGACACAAGATAGTTGCCTACTGCTGTCGCGGCAAACCAACCGCCCATCATAGCGCCTTTCAACTTGGGAGGAGCCACTTTGCTGACGAAAGATATGCCCATAGGAGAAAGAAGAAGTTCGGCAAAAGTAAGAAGCAGATAAGTGACGATAAGCCAATTGGTCGACACATCGCCGTTGGTTCCGACAAGAGAAAGGGAACCGAACACCATCACGAGGTATGCGATACCTGCTACAACCATACCATATCCGATCTTACGCGGAGCGGAAGGTTCCTTGCCGTTCTTATTGAGCCATCCGAAAAGAGCGAGTGAGAATGGAGTTAGGGCAACGACAAAGAATGGGTTGAACTGCTGGTAGGCTGCCGGGTCGATATTTGTAAGAGTAGAAGGGATTACGCTTGTATAGATCCAGATTACAATACCGGCACAAGCCGCAAGGATAATACCGCTTACAATCTTGCCATTTGTAGATTTTGACTGGATAAGGCTGAAAAGAGCATACACCCCGGCGGCAATGGCCGTGAGAGCACCCAGGTTGAAACCGATTCGGGTCCAGGAAGAAGATTCCGGTGAAGTACAGCTTTTAGCGAACTCGGTCAGAGTCTGACCATTCTGGTGGAATACCATCCAGAAGAAGATTACAACGGCAAACACGAGAAACAAAGCCACAACGCGCTGTTTTGTCTGTTCGGGAGTCAGTTCCGGCTCGTGGCTTGCCACAGCAGATTTCTTGCCATCTTCCTGCTTGGGAGTATCAGTGATGATATGCTTATAAGTCTTGCGTCCAAGAGTATAGATGAGGAAGCTGACGATAAGCGAAGCGCAAGCAAGCGAGAAAGCATAGGTGCAACCGGTTGAGAATGCAGATATATACCCGCCGGCAAAGTCAGTGAGAGTAGAGAAATGAGCGGAGCATCCGTCAGCAAAAGTCTGAAGATAACCGGTGAGCCAAGCTGCAAGATCGCCACCTTGCTCCATACCGTTTTTGACAGCGAAGTCGCTCATACTTTTGAGAGTATCCGGATCACCAGGCATATTGGTAAAGCCATTGGTGTCAAGACACCAGTTGCTGACAGTCGCCGCCATTGGATTGTTGGTAAGGAATCCGGCCTTATTCAGAGCCATATTCTTAAGGGCGATTGCCGCACCCGGAGCAAACATTGAGCCAAGGTTGATAGCCATGTAGAATAGAGAGAATGCAGAATCACGGCGATCGCTATATTGAGGATTATTATAAAGATCGCCCACCATAACCTGCAGATTGCCTTTAAAAAGGCCGGTTCCGGTAGCAATGAGCAGCAAAGCCGCCAAAAGAATCATGAAAGAAGTATTGGAGCGGATCGGAGTAGGAGCCGACATAAGGGCATAGCCTACAAACATCACGGCAATACCGGCAAGAACACATTTGTTGAAACTCCAGCGGTCAGCAAGCCATCCGCCGAAAACGGGCATAAAATACACAAGAGCCAGGAAAATTGAAAAGATCTGGCCTGTCCAGGTGGCGTCGAAGCCGAATTTTGCCTGGAGGAAGAAAAGGAATATGGCGAGCATGGTGTAGTAGCCGAAGCGTTCGCCGGTGTTCGCGAGAGCGAGCACGTAAAGTCCTGCCGGTTGGTTTTTGAACATGAGATTATGCTTTTTTAATTATTTATGAGTTTAAATGCCGTGGCGTAGTTGTGTATTTGCTTCACCATTGCCACCAAGCCGTTGCTGCGTGTTGGAGAAAGATGCTCACGCAGTCCTATTTTATCGATAAAATATAGGTCGGCATCAAGAATTTCATCGGGAGTCCGGTCATTGAGCACACGCATCAGCAAAGCCACGATTCCCTTTACGATGAGTGCATCCGAATCTGCTTCAAAATGGATTTTCTTATCATCGTTTTCCTTTGCGTCGATCCAGACACGGCTCTGGCAACCTTCGATAAGGTTGGTCGGAGTTTTCATTTCATCAGGAATAGGAGGAAGAGTATTGCCTAAGTCAATGATATAGGCATAACGGTCGAGCCAATCGTCCATTCCTGACATTTCGTCGATTATTTCGTCTTGAACTTCGTTGATAGTCATATTTTAATACCTCTAAATTATCCCTTCCATCCCAATAAAGTGCAAATTTAGCAAGAAATCTCCTAATAGGCAAATCAAAAAGATTAATCTTGCACAAACTTTCAAAAAAACTACAAAAAACGGCAGGAGGAATTACCTTCTGCCGCCACAATTGCAACACTCGTCAAGTAGACGTTATTTCTTCTTAAGTTTGATTTCTTCCAACCCATTTGGGAACTTCTCACTTGGCGGGATTTTCTCCCATGAATCAATATCATTAGCATTAATGGTCATGCTTGCAGTGAGAAGTTTTCCATCAACGCGATATGCCGGCAAACGATCGGCTTCACCACAATCACTTTCATTACATGGGCCAACAATCAGGGATATATCTCTGTCTTTCAAATTAAGTGTTTCTGATTGTTTTTTCAACTTTATATCCACACGCCCTTCAGGATACTCATCAGATGGCCTTCTGACATCAATGGACTCTACTGTTTGCGGATCTAAACTTTTAATCATATCCCCGTCAGCC
>CAMWJD010000064.1 GCA_947174515.1 uncultured Porphyromonadaceae bacterium | reverse complement strand
TTTTCTACCGCTTCCTTCATCTGTTCGTCAGACAAAACGGGAGTTAAAATGAAAACGGTTTCGTAACGATTCATACGTTTTTGTAATTAATTGGTTATTTTTCACTGTCTTGAGACTTATCAATCAATATTTGCCTCAAAAACGGCACAAAATTACAAAAAAATTCTCATATGTGCAAATATTCTCGCAAATAAAAAAAATATGATGACGGTTTTTTGAAGTGAGGATTTTTTTTTGTAATTTTACACTGAAAAAAAAGACCGATTAATGAGCAATTCCATTTCTGACGACGTAAATATACTTTCTGAAGAAGAAAAGCCCCGCACTCCTTCAGACAATAATGATAAGAAGGGATACAATCCTTTCTTATTGTTGCTTAGCATATTGATGACCGGAACCGCGGGGTGGAAAAAACTGCGTCGTTCTCGACTGAAACCGGAACAGACCGCTGCCGGCTGCTTCTATCCCATTATCGCGGTTGCCGCAGCCTGCCGGTTTGCCGACTGGTTTTATGTCCCGGAGTTCAATATCTCAACTACTCTTGTGAGCGCCGCTTCGATATTCGTCTCCTTTTTCTTCAGTTATTTCGCCGTGCACGTCATTTGCCGATGGCTTTTTCCAGTTCAGGCAAAGTCAAAAACTGACACTGAATATTTCAAGCTGATCGTGCAGTATGCCCTATCGAGCCTCGCATTATTCATGATTCCGGCTGAGATTCTTCCTATATTGGAACCTCTTACAGTCTTTCTCCCGATATGGACAGCATTCATAATCACAAAAGCTCTTCGATTTCTTCGTCTGCCGGAGATTTACCATAACCGATGCATGGTGACGATTGTTATTACTGTAATAGTAATGCCATATCTCTTTATGTGGATTAGCGATAAAATATTCTAATGGATGCAAAAAATATAAATATAAAGAATCGACGCGCCTCTTTTGATTATGAGATCGGGGATACTTATACCGCCGGCATGGTGCTGACAGGGACTGAAATCAAGTCGATCAGAAGTGGAAAAGCTTCGCTTGCTGACTCTTATTGCATTATCGACAGAGGCGAAGTGTGGGTGAAAGGGATGAACATTTCCGAGTATTTCTATGGCTCATATAATAACCATATCGCCCGGCGTGACCGCAAGCTGCTTCTCTCAAAAAAAGAGATCGCAAAGATAGAAAAAGCCATCTCCGACCCGGGATATACACTCATTCCCCTCAGAATATTCATTAATGACCGCGGATATGCCAAACTCGTGGTGGGAGTAGCGCGTGGAAAGAAGCAATATGACAAACGCCAGGCTATCAAAGAGCGTGAAGACAAGCGGATTCTCGACCGCATGATGAAGAAATAATACGTTCCAAACATGAGACAACTGGAACTTCTTGCTCCCGCCGGGAATAAAGATATTGCCATTCAAGCCATCCTGCATGGGGCTGACGCGGTGTATATGGGCGCCACCAGCCACGGAGCGCGACGCAAAGCCGCTAATTCTGTAGATGATATAAGGAGAACAGTAGATTTTGCCCATATATTCAGGGCAAAGGTATATGTCACCGTCAATACGATAATTTTTGAAAAAGAATTGAAAGTGGCGGAGCGACTTATTACTGATCTATATCATGCAGGAGTCGATGCCATTATTGTGCAAGATATGGGGATTCTCCGCATGGACATCCCTCCTATTGAGCTGCATGCAAGCACTCAGTGTGATATCCGCACTCCGGAAAAAGCCAAGTTTCTTCAGGATGTCGGATTCAGCCAACTTGTCTTGCCCCGCGAATTGACATTGGAAGAAATCAGGAAGATGTCGGAAAGTGTCACCATACCATTGGAATCATTCATTCACGGCGCTCTATGCGTAAGCTATTCAGGCCGATGCCATGCCAGTTTTGCCACTTGCGGCCGAAGCGCAAACCGGGGAGAATGTGCGCAGCTTTGCCGACTGCCATACACACTGACCGATTCTTCAGGAAAAATTATAACCAAAGACAAGCATCTCCTCTCATTGAGAGACCTCAATACTTCCGACATATTGCCTCAATTGGCAGATGCCGGCGTCTCCAGCTTTAAAATCGAAGGCCGGCTCAAAGAAGCATCCTACGTAAAAAACACCGTGGCAAGCTATCGGCGCGTAATTGATAAACTAATATCAGACAATCCCGAAAAGTATGAACGCAGCAGTTTCGGCGTTTCTGAAATTTCATTCAATCCTGAACTTTCAAAATCGTTCAACCGCGGATTCACACATTATTTCATCAATTCAAGACGCCCGAAGAATATAATATCGCCTGACACGCCCAAATCTTTAGGGGAACCCATAACAGATATCTCAAGACTAAACTCGGGAGATGGCATAAGTTTCTTTGATTCCAATGGGACTTATACCGGCGCTATGGTAAACGGGGTGCAAGGAAACCGCATACTGACTTCCAAACCGGTCAACATACCGCGGGGAGCGGAAATACACCGCACCTTCGACCGCGTGTGGGACAAGGAAATGCAACGAGAAACTGCAGTCAGGAAAATAGGTGTAAATATTACTCTCGATGATGGAGGTGTCACTGCCTGCGACGAAAAAGGATGCCTTATCCGAATCCCTTTAGACTGCACACGTGACATCGCAAAAAAGAAAATGGACTACTCTTCCATTTTTTCAAAACTTGGCAACACTCCTTACCGACTGCTGCACTTTGAATCAAAACTTGATTCATCGGTATTCATTCCTGCCGGTGAGCTGACCGACGTGAGGAGAAGAGCCATAGTGGCCCTTGACCAAGCCAACCTCTCAACATATCCATATTCCTATAGAAGAAAAGAGGATATGGAAGCAAAATATATGACCGACAGGCTTGATTTCCGCGACAATGTGGCCAATAGTCTTGCTGAAAAATTCTACCGCGAGCATGGAGTCAAAGAAATGGAACATGCCATCGAGACAGAAGTACCGGCAAGAAGATCGGGGAAAAGACTCATGACCACTCGCCACTGCATTTTGAGGGAACTCGGATTGTGCAAAAAAGAAAAAGGACTCGGAAACTATTCCGAACCCCTTAAACTTCATACCGGAAAAGAATCTTTCAATCTTGAATTCAATTGCCGGGATTGTGAGATGCATCTGCTTGGTTGATATCAATTTGCTCAGCTTCTGTAAGATTCAGGCTATCTGATATGGAATCTGCCAACACGATCGGATGCATGATCTCATGAATCCTGCTGTCTCTCGCCTTGATATATTCCTCGATAAGCGCATTGATAGTGTCGTTCTGTCCTTCTGTCAGCAAAATGTCGGTGTCGGGAGAATATGAGAATGTGATTTTGTCAAGTCCCTCTTCAAAATCACTGCATGCCGTAGCCCAGGAAGCACTGTCGGGGGAAGCGCCTACCTTTTCTATATATTCCGACACAAAAGCACTGATCTTGCGAAACATATCATCTGCTTCCCTCCGGTCTTTCTTCTTTTTTTCAGACGCGCATCCCGCAATCACCATTGCAAAGATGATGCAAATTACAACATAAATATTTCTTAAAGCATAAATATATCTCATTTTTCCTCAAATTTTGCTTTCAAATATTTGCCGGTGTAGGATTCTTTACATTCAGCCACTTCCTCAGGAGTCGCCGCAATTACCAGATTGCCTCCGGCGTCTCCACCTTCCGGCCCTATATCAATCACCCAGTCCGCACTCTTTATGATGTCCATATTATGCTCGATGATGACGACAGTATGTCCTGCATCCACGAGCCTGTTAAGCGACTTCAGAAGAGTCGATATGTCATGGAAGTGAAGTCCGGTGGTGGGCTCGTCAAAGATAAACATGGTGTGAGGTTGCTTCTCCTGAGATATGAAATAAGCTAACTTCACGCGCTGACTTTCTCCTCCTGATAATGAAGAACTGCTTTGTCCGAGTTTCACATAACCCAACCCAACTTCTTGCAAAGGCAATAGTTTTTTTATGATTTTCCTGACATTCAAGTCTTTGGAATCCTCATTAAGAAATGCAATACATTCATCAACAGTCATTTCAAGAAAATCAAAAATATTCTTGCCCCGATATTCCACATCAAGCACATCTTGCTTGAATCGCTTGCCATGACATTCCTCACATTCCACTGTGATATCGGCCATAAACTGCATTGGAATCGTAATGGTACCCTCACCCTTGCACTCTTCGCATCTGCCACCCTCTGCATTGAAGGAGAAGAACCCGGGGGTGAATCCCATTTGTTTGGCAAGCGGTTGCTCTGCAAATAGCTTTCGAATTTCATCAAAAGCCTTCAGATAAGTAGCGGGGTTTGACCTCGACGATGTTCCGATAGGATTCTGGTCGACGAATTCTATCGCACCTATCGACTTCACATCGCCACCTATCTTCTTGTGAGCTCCGGGTGCATCACAAGGGTCACCAAGCAGACGGACAATCGCCTTGTAGAGGATTTCCCTTACAAGTGTCGACTTTCCGCTGCCGCTTACTCCCGTGACCACCGACATTACACCGAGCGGGAACTTCACATCTATTCCCTTGAGATTATTTTCCCTCGCTCCTATCACCTCGACATATTTTTTCCACGGTCGTCGCAGCTTCGGCACCGGAATGGTTCTTTTCCCGGTGAGATATTGCAATGTATATGAATCGCCTGTATATTCTTTGGCAAGAGTCTCTTTCAGATTTCCTTGAAATATGACGTTACCCCCATTGCTTCCTGCATCACGTCCTATATCCACAATTTCGTCAGCGGCAAGCATGATATCCTCATCATGCTCCACCACAACTACGGTGTTGCCTATCATCTGGAGATTGCGGAGCACCCCGACCAACTTCTCCGTGTCTCTGGAATGAAGCCCGATGGAGGGCTCGTCGAGAATATACAGGGACCCGACAAGTGAACTACCAAGAGAAGTGGCAAGATTTATACGTTGGCTTTCACCTCCGGACAGAGATGAAGAAAGCCTGTCGAGTGTCAGGTATCCCAGTCCGACATTATTCAAGAAATCAAGTCTGTTTCTAATCTCTATCAGCAGACGGGAGCTGATGACTGTATCCTCTTCACTAAGATTGATAGTGGCGAAAAATTTCTGAAGTTCGGATATAGGCAACCTCACAAGTTCAGTAATGCTTTTGCCTGCCACTTTCACATATTCCGCGTCAGGTCGCAACCGGGTGCCATGACATGCAGGACAAGTGGTCTTTCCCCTGTAGCGGGCTTTCATCACTCGATACTGAATCTTGTACTGGTTTTCATCCACCCATTTGAAGAAACCATCTATACCTTCCCATTTCCCTTTTCCATGCCAGAGTATGTCTTTTTCTTCCGGGGTCAGTTCCATATATGGTTTATGGATTGGAAATCCGAGGTCAGGCGCAAGTTTGATGAGCCAATTTTTCCATTCGCTCATCTTTTCGCCACGGAAACACATCACAGCGTCTTGATAAATAGACAACGTCTTATCCGGAATCACCAGATCTTCACTGACGCCTAAAACTTTTCCGAAACCTTCGCATGTGGGACACGCACCATATGGATTGTTGAAATTAAACATCAGGTCGGATGGTTTCCTGAATTCAATTCCATCGGCGGAAAACTGACGGGAAAATTCCCGTTCTTCCACTCCCTCTTTTCCCCATATCTTCACAATACACTTATCGCGCCCTTCAAAATAGGCAGTTTCCAACGAATCAGTCAGTCGGGACACCTCATCTTTTTCACCACTGACAGAAAGCCGATCGATCAAAAGCCGATATTTCAATACTTCCTCTTCCTTAATAGATCCGTTCTTGATCATTTCGGCCACAGTGGAAATATCGTCAAACTTTCCATCTTTTTCCAATCGTGAAAAACCTTCCTTTATGTATATTTCAAGTTGAGTCAGGATGTTGCGCTCTTCCGGCACTTTTATGTCAACCAATACCGCTATTCTTGTACCTTCCGGATAGGAAAGAATCTGGCGGACCATCTCTTCGATGGTCTCTTGCTTCACTTCCTTGCCCGTGACGGGAGAAAATGTATGACCGGCACGCGCAAACAGCATCCTCATATAGTCATATATCTCAGTCGATGTTCCAACCGTACTTCTCGGATTTCGGGTATTGACTTTCTGTTCGATAGCAATTGCCGGAGGGAGTCCCTTTATGTAGTCGCACTCCGGTTTTGCCATTCTTCCAAGAAACTGACGTGCATAAGCCGAGAGGCTCTCCACATAACGGCGCTGGCCTTCCGCATAAAGCGTGTCGAAAGCCAGCGAAGACTTGCCGCTTCCGCTGACCCCTGTCATCACAATAAACTCCCCTATAGGAAGAGACAGGTCAACATTCTTAAGATTGTTGACCCTTGCTCCTTTTATTTCGATTTGTCGTTTACTCATAACATATTCTGATAGCAAATATCGCGCCAATTTGGCTACTCATCGTCATCATCGTCTTCCCAGTCAAGAAAGTAGACGTCGGAATAGGAGTCTTCCTTGAACCGCGACATTTCGCGGCCCTCCCTCTTTGTCGGACGTCCGAGCCCCTTGCGCCGGTCAACGAAACCTGAAATCTTTGTCATTTCAAGCAGATCATATTGACTTTGCGGAGTCAGGTTCTCAAGATAATCGGGCACGAGTTTTGCTCCCAGGCGATTTTGAGTGGTGGCCTTGACGCGGAATGTATATGTGATCGGTGGTTTTCTGACCTCTATCACATCCCCTTCCTTGATCGCCCTCGATGGTTTGACAGGAACTCCCCCCATCATCACCCTTCCTTTCTTGCAAGCATCAGTAGCTATAGTGCGAGTCTTGAATACCCGCATCGCCCATAGCCACTTGTCAATTCTCACTTCCATTTTTTCAATCGTCTATTGGAGAAGTCTTTTTAAGCAGCATCACTTGCTGACCATTGCTTCCTAAAAATGCAATTTCATCGTCATTGATCTTTTCTGCAGTCACCGCTTCTTCAAGAGCCATTGTCATTCTCGTTTCCCATCCTGAATTCGGGCAAGCCATGCGGGTCATGCCGATCTTGGAGAACGATATTGAGTTGGCCGCATCCATATCGGTTTCCAATTCTCCGTTGATGATATTGCAACCGGTGTTGCCATGCATTTTTTTCTCGTCAACATCCAGAGCTAATTTCATTTCGGGAATATTCACGTCTTCTCCATCTATTTTTATTACGGCCCATGTGCCGTCAAGGAAATGGAAATCTCGGTGCATCAGTTGCATCACTTCTTTTCCTCCGGCATCATAAAATATCAATACACTTTCCGAATCTTTGCTTTTTTCGATTGTGTATCTGACAGTCAGGCCTAATGCTTCGCCAATTTCCACATCGGTAATATTACTTTGCCCGCACATCATCATAGTCGTGGCAAGATTACTGAAAGAAATCGTCTTATTTTGATTGCTCGCCACATATATACCGTTAAGGATATTGCATCCGTTATTACCATATATGCGGTTTTCTCCGGGCACGAATTTAATAAAAGGTGACGTTTCACCCACAGCTTTCTTTCCAAGCACCGTCTCTATCGCCCAGTCACCGGCAAGATTGCCATTGACCTGCGAATTTGCGATCTCTTCAAGCTTCTTGTCTACTTTCTCCATTGCAGCTTCTGTATCCTTTTTAACTTTTGACGACTCCTTTTCAGTCTTATCCTTAATTGTCTTGACATCGTCCTTGCCCGTTTCTATCCAACCTTGAAGTCCTTTTCCACTTCCTTCGTTATTAGAAGAAGGATTGAAAATTGAGCAACCTGAAGCTCCCATAAGCATGGCCAGCCCTAAAGCCGCCACCAAAATACTGTTATTTCTATTATTCATAATAATCAAGTTTTTTTGCAAAATTAACAAAAAATTTTCTACTTTCCAATCATCAATCTCCCCAATGCTTCCTAAGAGGGAACTTCACCGGGCGCATCAACAGTCGAAGCGATGTGGAATATGTGCAATAATTCCAAATCCAATTTAGTAAGACTGTAGTTTTTGTCCTTACACCCAAAATACTTATCAAATGAATTGCCATCCATAGCCACCATGCGAAGCGTCCGGCAAAAGTCATTTTCCCTATCTGAGCAATAGCCTTGTTTCTTCCTATAGTAGCCATAGTCCCTTTGTCCTTATAAATAAAAGGGCGTCTCATCTCACCGCTATTGAGATTTCGCGCAAGATTCTTAGCCTGCTGGATAGCCGGCTGCGCCACCTGAGGATGTCCGTTAGGATATTCCTTTGTCTGCATAAGGGCTATGTCACCGATGGCAAATACTGAATCAGATCCTTTTACCCGATTGAATTCATCTACGATAATACGTCCTCCTCTTCCTATCATTTCGGCTTGAAGTCCGGGAATTGGTTCTCCTTTCACTCCGGCTGTCCAAATCAGAGTCTCCCAATATTCCTCATGTCCATCTGCAAAGGCCACCATCTTGTTATCATAACCCTTCATCACTGTATTCAATCGGATATCGACCAATAGTTGACTTAGATAGACATAAGCTTTCTGACTCAATTTAGGGTCGAAGGAAGAAAGCAGACGGTCGGCTCCCTCCACGAGTGTGATGGTCATGTCATCCGGATCAAGCTCCGGATATTCCCTTGGCAAGACATCTCTCTTCATTTCGCCGAGAGCTCCGGCTATCTCCACACCGGCAGGACCTCCGCCTATAACAAGGAAACTCAGCAGTTGTTTCCTTCGCTCAGGGTCTTTCTCAAGACTACCACGTTCAAGACGGTCGAGAATTTCATCCCTTGTATGGCTTGCCTCTCCTGACGTCTTGATTCCGAATACATTCTCCTGAAGCCCTTCCATTCCGAAATAATTGTTGGAGGAACCGGCCGCGATCACAAGATTGTCGTATGATATTGTTTCATAACTTGTCTCGACACTCTTTTTTGAGAGGTCGATATTTTTAACATGGCCCATATGATAGGTCACGCCTCCATGTGTCTTTTTAAATTCTCTTCTAAATGGAAAAGAGATGCTCGGAACGTCGAGCGCGGATGAGGCTATCTGATAAAAAAGAGGGGGAAAAGAATGATAATTGTTTCTATCTATCAACTTTACTTTATATTTCTTTTTATCGATGCGTTTTGCCAGGTTCATGCCGGCAAAACCACCTCCGATTATCACCAATGTCTGTTTTTCCATAATATTGCCTTATTCAACTTTCACATTATTTACAACATTCTGACCCCATATCAGGTTTGCAAAATTGAAATAAACTTGTTAACTTTGCCATATGAAATGCATACGGATCTTATATTTACTCATTATATCTCTCTGTTTGCCGGCAAACATTAAGGCTCAAATAAATGCAGAGCAAGTGATTACTATTGGCAGGAATGTACTGTCAATGGATGATTATATGCTTGCCATACAATATTTTAATCAGGCAATAAAGGCAAAACCATATCTTGCGGAGCCATATTTTCTTCGTGGACTCGCAAAAATGAACCTGGAAGACTATAAAGGGGCGGAACTTGATTGCACTGAAGCGATAAACAGGAATAAATTCAAGACGGAGGCTTACAAACTGCGAGGGTTTGTGAGGCAAACAATGGGACTTGACTCCCTTGCCATCGAGGATTATAATGAGGGACTGAAACATGACCCGACAGAAAAATACTTCATGTTTTATAAGGGTGTCGCTCTTTCTTCAATGAAAAAATATGATGACGCCCTCACCACACTGACCGATCTTCTTCGTTTATATCCTCGGTTTGAAGAAGGATACGCCGCCCGCGCATCGCTCAATCTGCAAAGAAAGGACACTGTAGCGGCATTGGAAGATGTGGCAAAAGCATTGAAACTCAACCGAGCCATGATCAATCCATATCTGATAAGGGCTGACATTGAGAGCAGCAGAGGCAACTGGTCGACAGCTTTGGATGATATGGAAGAAGCGGTCAAGCTATATCCGGACGAACCGGGACTGTATATTAATCGCGCATATCTTAGATATAATACCGACAATTATCTTGGAGCCATGTCGGATTATAATTATGCTCTTCAGCTTGATCCCAAAAACATGGCGGCTCTCTTCAACCGCGCGTTGCTCAGATTCGAAGTTAAAGACCTGATAAATGCAAAAAAAGACTTCTCTTCTGTTCTTGAACTCAATCCCTCGAATTTCCATGCACTCTACAACCGCGGTCTTGTGCAACTTGAATCAGGCGAATACAAAGAGGCACTTGCCGACTTCAAGAATATAGCACGTAAATATCCAAATTTCTATCCAGTCTATTATGCCATTGCCGAAACAGAAAGGAATCTTGGCAATCTTAAAGCTGTAGGTGCCAACGTGAACCATGCAGAAAGTCTGGTAAGGAAATATGTGGCTAATCCGGAAAGCAATCCTCTTGATCGCCCGACTATTGCAGCCGGCACTCCACGCAATGCCGGCATGACACCTGATGGAGAAGATGAGGATGAAAACGATGTAATGGACCGATTCAACCAGCTTGTCACCATGAATGAGATTCCTCAGACTCAGTTGTCATATAATGAGCGAATCAAAGGACGCGTGCAGGATCGCAATGTCTCAGCCGAACCTGAGCCGCTTTACTTTATTTCTTTCAATCCATCTCCTGAATCTCTTGGAGGCGTCACCAACTATTTCCGAGAACTGGATACTTTCAATAAAGGGCGCTACATACCCAGGTCGCTTTATCTGGCTCCCCTCTCGAATGTGATTCCTGAAACAGATTACGACTATCTATTTAAAATAGTCGATGACTACGGATCGATCATAGCAAGCAGTGGAGATAAGGTGCGTCCGGCCGACAGGATGGCACGTGGAGTTGCCTTGTCCATGCTGAAAAACTATAAAGCGGCCATTGAAGATTTTGATGCGATTATTCTTGCCAATAAAGACTTCACACCCGCTTATATAGCCCGTGGAGCAGCACGTTATCAAGCTTCCAAAACAGAGGAGGATCAATGGTTTGCAATGCAGGAAACAGCACTTGCGGCAACTGATTTCGACACTGCAACCAGATTGAATCCTCGCCAGCAACATGCGTGGTACAACAAAGGATACATACTTTATGACCAAAGAGATTACACACAGGCTGCTGAATGTTTTTCAAAAGCAATCGAGATAGATCCGGAATTCGGGGCAGCTTATTACAACAGAGGTCTTTGCGAACTCTCCTTAGGGAAAAAGAGCGAGGCATTTGCCGATCTCTCACGGGCCGGTGAGCTTGGTATACTTCCAAGTTACAACATTCTTAAGAGGATGAAATGACACATTTGCCTTGCGTAACCGAATTATGCGTTTAGTCAATAAGTTATATATTGTTACCTTCCATTTGAATAATAATGAAAAAAGATTATTTCTCCAATCGCACTACGGTCAGAAACTACGCCAAAAAGCATATTCCTGAAGATATTCTTGACAGTATTCTTGAAAAGGCTATGCGCGCGCCCACATGCGGCAATATGCAACTTTACAGCGTCATCGTAACGCGAGATCCGGCAAATCTTGAAAAACTCGCCAAAGAGCATTTTAATCAGCCGGCAGCTGCCGGGGCCGACGTTATACTTACCGTTTGCGCCGACTTCAACCGCTTCACCCAATGGTGTGAGGCAAGCAACGCCAAACCCGGCTATGACAACTTCCATTCTTTTATGATGGCACTTACCGATGCTATCATATATACGCAGCAGATAGTGACTATCGCTGAGATGGAGGGGATCGGCACTTGTTATCTCGGTACAGTCAATTATAATGCCGGTCAGATTTCAGAACTACTCAGGCTTCCTGACCTCGTGGTTCCGGTGGCATCCCTATCCCTCGGATATCCTGATAATGACACTATCGATCAATGCGAACGCCTGCCCCTTGATGCAATACGCCATTATGAGACTTACCGCAATGATTCCAAGGATGAAATTGTGGAACTCTTCAAGTCAAAAGATGACTTTGACATTAATAAACAATTTGTAGTCGAAAACAAAAAAGAAAGCTTAGCTCAAGTATTTACAGATATCCGCTATCCGGAATCAGTCAACAAAACTGTCTCTGATTCTTTCATCGCATTATTGAAGAATAAGCGCTTCCTGTCTTAAATGAGGTGGTCTGCGTAGACTTACATCGTTTATCCGAATCAATCCGAATTATTTTTGGCGGACGCACGAGCTGTGCGTCCCTAACGATTTTGCATATATTCATTAATTTTTTTATTAGCTCCTTATGAGATGGGCGCTAAATCTGCATAAAGCATTTTAATAATATTTTCATCCACATTTTCGTCAAACTTCCTGGCAAACAGATGCTTTGCACTTTTGAGCATATGATAGTCTTCTTTTTTAAATGTCCAGGGATGCCTGCCGCTCTCCCCCCTTGTCCAATCAATAAGTCGCATATTGCCGAGGGTCGCATCTTTATTGCTCTTTGATGGCTGCGCAATGAAAAGGTTTTCTTTAAATCTTGAATTGCAAACAAGAGTTGGCAAAAATATTTCATCGCAAATGCTTGTGCTTTTAAACACTTTCTCCAGCCAATCTTCCTTTCCCAAGATATGACGCACAAGGTTATCAGTGATGCTAAACCATTGGGAACCATAATAAAAAACCACATCTTTATTGATGTTATATCCTACCCATTTCTGTAAGCCGATAAATGCTTTATTGACAAGTCGGGTATGAAAGACCCTTTGCCCTTCCGGAAACACTGTCACATATTTAAACCGATCTATAATGTCCGGTTGAATTTCCCACAAATTGATGAATTCTTTCCCTTTATGTGAATTGAAAAATTCATGTATCTCATCTTGCGTTTTAAGCGGCATATCCATCCCCGAAAGAAGATGATAATAATCATAAGTTCCCGAAGAAGCTGCAGTTTTCAATAAAGCAAGTTCTGTGCGCATGATGCTGACACCTCCCCAATTCACTTTATTTCTCATTGGAAGAAATATCAATCTGCTGTGTTTACAGATATTATTGAAATCTTGCTCATTGAATTTTTTTGCTTTTGCATCAACGTGAATAAAAATGTCATTTCGAGGATCATCAAGAAGAGTAATCAATGTTTTCAACTGATTAAAATTCTTATGAGCCAGTATGAGATATGCATGTTTTCCCATTAATCTATTGACTTAAGTTTCCGGTATATCAATTCATTGTCATAAGTAGCTCGCAAAAATTAATGATATGATAAA
>CAMWJD010000063.1 GCA_947174515.1 uncultured Porphyromonadaceae bacterium | reverse complement strand
TTGATTGCCAATATTAATAAAATCGCTATGCATTCTTATTTAAATCAGTCATTAATTGTGTATTGGTATTCATTTTTAACAATGTCTATAATGACTATTTTTTTTAGAAACCTTAAATTATATCCCTGGTTTGAATGGTGATATCAATTTCAGGAATCACATTCCTTACATGCTTTATATACCTCCGATTATTATGTTGTGGTATGCAAATATCAATTCCGTGTTAATTCAATTCATTCATAATTTTAGGCTCTTCCCATTTATTATGTATTCCTGGAAATTAGTAGTGATTGAAAGTATTATATATACTCTCACCAGATATTTTATGCCTAACATTATGACACCATATGTTTTATTCAACGACATCATATATATTATGTCACCGGAAATAGTAATTATTTGTATAATTATTCTATTTAGAATCTGTTTTAAATCTCAATATAATTCTATAGTGTTAAAATACGAAACAATATTCTCTGAAATGCCAGTAAACAAAAAATATGCATTTGGAAAAAATTTTGATATATTTTTCAGTCTCATTTTGCCAATAATACCAATTGTAATCATTTTGTGGATTACCTTATCTTAGACATCATCTCACGAAGAATTCGGTATCGGTGCAGAAGTACAGGGGGTGTCCTCCTCCGGGAAGATAGTGGAGCACAAGGCGGACCTTCTGGCCGAGTGACTTTGACCATGCGACGAGTTCAAAGGCCTCACACTCGGAGGGGTCGACCACAGCAATGCCGAGAATCTTTTTGTTGGCTACTTATCATGCTGAAAATCTGTTTTCGTCACGATTTTTTCAAAAAAACTTGTAAATCATTATTTTTATCACTAACTTAGCGACATATTACATAAAACATCACTTCCTCCATGAACAGGTCTCTCCTACTGATATTAATGCCTATGCTCGGAAACAACAGGGGCGTGATCAACGGCACGACGGGTGCCGTCGAGCAGACGGTCGCATATTATCCTTTTGGCGGAGTAATAGCTGATCTCGGCACTCCGGCCGGCGGCCAGACATACAAGTCCGGCTGTTACCCACTATCTCCATACCTGTATTGCGTGAATGATCCGGGGAATGCGATCGATCCATCGGGGAATAGTGATTGGCATGGATTTTCAAGACTGGCAAAATATAACATTAACTTATAAAGGACCGACCAGGTGACCAGGTGGCTATCCGGATTTGCATGGATGGGATTTTTTTTGTAATTTTGCTCATTGATGAGAAAAAGCATTTTTATAATATTATCGGGATTGTCATTAGCAGCAGGTTGCGGTCGCAGCGATAAGGAAGCTGTGGCTGCTGACAGCGAGTTTGTGGCTCAATATCGCGATTCTATCCTGCTGATGCAAGATATCTTAAAGCAAATCCCTGCTGATATTTCAAAAGAAGATTCTGCATCTCTCATCAAAACAATTACCGATCAGTGGATCGACGGTCTTCTGATCGAGGACCTGGCCGGCAGCCAGATCGATGATATGGACCGTATCAATTCACTCACTCAAATGTATCGCCGAAGCCTTATCGCCGATTCATATCGCAGGAAAATGAGACAAAACGGTGTGCAACCCATCGACAAAAAGAAAGCGAGTCAATATTACAAATCCCATATCAGCGAAATGAAGCTGGAACGTCCTATCATCAAGGGTCTGTTCATTCGTCTGCCGTCTACGTCACGCCACATAGATGAAGTGAGGGGATGGATGAAGAGTGACGATCCCGAATCTTACGACCAACTTGAAAATACAGGACGTAGAGAAGCTACGGTGTTCAGATACTTCGCCGACCGATGGATAGACTTCGATGTTATTGCCGATGAAATTCCAAAGAATCTTTCGGAGGCCGATAAATTTGTAGAAGAGACTACCGATTTTGAAACAGAAATTAACGGCACCGTATATATCCTGCACCTTACCGATCATCGGAAAAGCGGGGAGACGATGCCCGAAGAATATGCGATCCCGCTTATCGAAGACAGAATGTCGACTCAAAACCTTGCTGACTACGAAATAGGACTGATAAAAGCCCTGCGAAAATCAGCTATTGAAAATAATATATTAAAAGAAGGCAATTACCTCAAAGAAAAGTGATGAAAAAGACATTAATTATAGCTATTGCCGCCTTTGCGGCAGTTTCAACCAACTTGATTTCTGACGCTTCACCATTAGACGGTCCGAAAAAAAACGTTATAGATGAAGTGGCATGGATAGTTGGCGACAATGCCATCTACAAGTCGGAAATTGAAGATGAATACGCACAGATGCGCAGCCAGGGAATTAGTCCCGGCGGAGATCCTTATTGTATAATTCCTGAAAACCTTGCAGTCGAGAAACTTTATCTTCACCAAGCCAAGCTTGACACAATAGAGGCTCCTGTCAACCAACTGTCAAGCCGCGTAGACATGCAGATGAATTATTTCATCAACGGTCTCGGAAGCAAAGAGAAGGTGGAAGAATATTTCCGCAAACCATGGAATATGCTACGGGAGGAAATTCTTGAAAAAATGAAGGCCAACTACATTATGGAGCAAGTGCAAAGTAATCTGACCAAAAATGTCAAGGCCACTCCTAATGATGTCAAAAAATATTTCGCAAAACTCCCTGACGACAGTATTCCATATGTCCCAATGCAGGTCGAAGTGCAAATACTTCAGCTCAATCCGGTCATTCCGAAACAGGAGATAGAAGACGTCAAGGCAAGACTTCGCGATTATACGGAACGTGTGAATAGCGGAGAGTCTCAATTCTCTACGCTCGCCATCATGTATAGCCAAGATCCAGGAAGCGCCATGAAAGGAGGGGAACTCGGATATGCAAACCGCTCTACTTACGTGCCTGAATTTGCCAACGTCGCTTTTAATCTCAATGACCCAAAGAAAGTGAGCCGAATAGTCGAGACAGAATATGGCTACCATATAATTCAGTTGATCGACAGGAAAGGAGAGCAAGTAAATGTGCGCCATATACTTCTGAAACCGAAGGTGAGCGACAAAGACCTGAGAGACGCCACAATGCGTCTTGATTCGATAAGAAAGGAAATCGCTGCAGGAGCCATCTCATTTGAAGATTGCGCCCAGCTTATAAGCCAGGACAAGGATTCGCGCAATAATAAGGGAATCATGATCAACAGCAACGATGAAAGCGAGAGATTCGGCACCACCCGATTTGAAATGCAAGACCTCCCTGCTGAAATCGCTCAGCGCATAGAGCATCTGCAACCCGGCGAAATGAGCCAACCTTTTATCATGACCGGAAACAAAAACCAGGAAGTGGCTGTGATCGTGCGACTGAAAGAGAGAATTCCGGGGCACAAGGCAAGCCTTTCAGAAGACTACAACATGCTGAAAAACATGTATGAGAACAGTGCCCGGCAAAAGATAATCAAAGATTGGGTGGAACAGAAAATCAAAGACACCTACGTGCATATTTCCGATGGATGGAACAACTGTGATTTCCGCTATGAAGGCTGGGAAAAAGAGAAGTAAATGACCCGATATCAAAAAGGACTTCTGACAGTAATCGGCATCATATCACTGATATTTTTCGGTGATATAGCTTTCTGCGCCTTAGCACAAAGTGCGAAACGCAAAAAAGCGGAAAAGAAAGAGGAAACCTATACCAGACCCGCTCCAACCAAACCTATCAGACCCGTCATACCCACACAAAACCGATATCAGAAAGATAAGGTATTTCTTGAATATGCCGACAGCCTTTATAAGCTGCAAGCATGGAATGACACAACTGAGAAACAGATAGTGAGTGGAAACGTCAAATTCCGGCAAGGTTCCTTATGGATGTTTTGCGATTCCGCTTATTACTATCCGGAAATAAATTCACTGGATGCATTCGGCCACGTCAGGATGGAACAGGGTGACACCCTTTTTGTCTATGCCGACCAACTTTTCTATAACGGAGACGCGCACCTCGCCAAACTCACCAACGGACCAAGCGAACCGAAAGTGAAACTTAAGGATCCCACCGGCGAGCTACTCACAGACACTCTCGATTATGATGTAGATCTTGAAATCGGGTTCTACGGTTGCGGTGGTCTGCTTAAAGACGATGTGAATACCCTCACCTCAATTTTCGGACAATACAACAGCCGGACAAAAGACGCTGAATTCTTCTATGATGTAGAATTGGAAAACCATAAGGATAATTTCACTCTTCTCAGCGACACGCTATACTACAATACATCAACACATATGGCCCGTATCGACAGCCCGACAGATATTTACGGGCCTACCGATACGATTTACACAAGCAAGGGATGGTATAATACTCAGTTAGGGAATCTGGAAATGCTGCACCGCTCCACCATCATCCATAAGGATTCTCTTGGCAGAGCCACTTTCCTTGAAGGGGATTCCATTGTCTATGACAATCACACCGGAGTCAGCCGTGCATATCAATATCGTGACATCACCAAGCCCGGGCAGCCTACCGTAATAACCGACACTACCAATAAAATCATCCTTATCAGCGGGTTCGGGATGTATAATGATTCCACTAAAGAAGCCTTCGCCACCGAATATCCTCTGCTTAAGGAATATTCAAGGCCCGACACTCTCTTTCTGAGAGCTGACACCATCTTCACATATATTCTTCAGGACACTATCAGAGAACCAAAATTCCACGCTTCAAAATTCGTTGAAAAACCATTTGATATAGATAATTTTGAATATCTTGAATGGCCGATTCAAGAAGAAGAAGAGATGCTTGCTCCCCTATCGAAATCGGAAATCAGGGAACTGTTGAGGAAGATGCTTGATATAATCAAGGAAGAGCATAATCCGAATATCTTATCTGCAAACATTGAGGAAGATGATATTTTCAAAGATTCAGAGTACTCTGATAATCCCGAGAACTCTGAGGACTCTCTGGACTCTTTAGATTCTGAAGACTCTCTGGACTCTGAGAACTCTGATATTATTGAAAATCCTGATATACGCAATACTCTTCAATCATACATGGAGCCGAAGAAGGAAGTGGAAGAGGAGAAGGAAGAATTGATCATCAAGGAAATTCGTGATTATCACGTGGCCAAGGCATATCCAAGGGCAAGATTTTTCAATCAGGATATTCAAGGAGTGGCCGATACTCTTGAATTTTATGAAAACGATTCCTTACTATTCATGAAAAGGAAGCCTGTGGTATGGAGCGACGAGCGTCAAGTATCCGGACAAGAGATAATAGTCCATTTCAATGACTCTGCGGCCGATCACGCTCTTTTGCCTAAGACCGGATTTATGGCGGAATATGTCGATGAGGATTTCTACAATCAGCTTTCAGGAAAAAAAATGGAAGCCTGGTTTGAAGATAAGTATCTTAAGCGCCTGTATGTAGACGGGAATGTCCAGGTGATTATGCTGCCTATGGAAAACGATTCCTCATTCAACAAACTTGTAGATGCCGAATCAAGCTACATGACCGTCGACATAAAAAATCGCAAGATGGAAAAAATCAAGATGTGGCCTGAAGTGACAGGCAACACCACTCCCCTATTCCTTGTAAAAAAATCACAAAAGTATCTTCCCGGGTTCTTATGGCTGGAGGCTATCAGGCCAAAGAGAGTCATGATCGACGGAAAACTTCGTTGGGATGACGAACTGGGAGAAGTGCCGGAAGAACTTGATATGTATTTTAATAATTGAATGTAAGAAATGGATGTCATAAGACTTCTACCTGATTCTGTCGCCAACCAGATTGCCGCGGGCGAAGTGATACAGCGTCCGGCCTCGGTGATAAAGGAACTTGTAGAGAATGCTGCAGATGCCGGAGCCACCGACATTAAAATATATGTCAAAGATGCAGGGAAAACTCTAATCCAAGTCATTGACAATGGGAAAGGAATGACCGAGACCGATGCCAGGATGGCTTTCGAGCGGCATGCCACATCCAAAATACAATCAGCCGAAGATCTCTTTTCTCTTCACACCATGGGCTTCAGAGGAGAGGCTCTTCCTTCCATCTGCGCTATTTCACAAGTAGAACTGCGCACGCGCACCGAAGACTCGCAGATGGGCACCAAGATTATAATCAATGGCTCCCAAGTGGAAAGTCAAGAACCGTGCATATGTGAGAAAGGTACTGTCATAAGCATTCGCAACCTCTTCTATAATGTGCCCGCAAGAAGAAAATTCCTGAAGTCGGATGCCGGGGAGCTGGGCCATATAATGAGGGAATTCGAGCGCATGGCACTCGTCAACAATCAGCTGCATCTCAGTATAGACACCGGCACAAGAATCATGGATCTTCGTCCGGCATCCATGCTCCAGCGCATCAATGATCTTTGGAAAAACAATCTGAACATGCAGCTTATTCCGATTGACGTAGACACAGATCTGGTAAAGATCCAAGGATACGTCTCCCGTCCGGAATTCGCACGTCGCAGAAATGCCCTTTGGCATCTCATAGCCAACGGACGGCATATCAATCATCTCAAGATGCACAAGGTGATCACAGGATGCTTTGAAAACCTTATCGCCACCGACACCCAACCATGCTATTTCATAAAGCTTCAGGTGGATCCGTCTGAGATTGACATCAATATCCATCCCAGCAAAAATGAAGTTAAACTTGAGAGGGAAAAGGAGATTCTGAGCATTCTGGGAGCAAGTGTAAAAGCCGCATTAGGAAAATTCGCAGCCACACCCCAGATAGACTTCGACACAGACCTTGTCCCTATCCAACCTCAAAAAGATGGCATCCCGGAAAATCCTGATATAAAGGTTCCATCAGACTATAACCCGTTCAATATAGGGTCTGATTCGCAAAAAGCATCGCCTACCGACAGGTTTTCGCCTGTCTCATCGTTCGGATCACAATATAGCCATTCACACTTGCCGAGCAAAAACAATGTCAGAAATTGGGATACTCTCTACAATCGCTTCATGAACCGCCAGGCACAAGACGCAAGGGAGAATTTACCGGTAGACGGAGTACTGCCGTCGATAGATGAAAACAACCTTCCTCCGGGCAAAGAATGTTTCCAATATGCAGATAAATACATAGTCACTTGCACACGCAGCGGCATAATGATAATAGACCAACATCGTGCCCATCTTAAAATTCTTTTTGAAGAGTGCCTGAGAAATGTAAGGCGAATGGAGGTGACAAGCCAACGAGTTCTGTTTCCTGAGACATTGGAACTTGACGCTGAACAGCAAGATGCTCTTGCCAGAGTGCAATCAGAACTCACAGCCATCGGATTTGACCTGGAATACGAGGAAGAAAACAAATGGAGCATCGCAGCAGTACCAACCATGATAAGCCAGACAGAAGCGCGGGAAACCGTATTACGAATTCTTGAATCCGTAAGGGAAGAGTCAGACTCCTATGGCACGACACTAAACCCGGTGGATGATATCTTGGAGCGTATGGCACTCGTCATGGCAAGAAGCGCCGCCATCGTAAGAGGACGAAAACTTTCAACCGACGAAATGGAGAGCCTTGTGGGGAAGCTCCTCTCTATTCCTGATCCTTCGCTTACACCATCAGGCAAACTGATATTCACAATCTTAGACGACGACAGGCTCAAATCAATATTAGGGTCGATTTCATAAAAATAATATCGCATTAAAAAAATCACTCTCTAAATCGGGAAACTTTTGATGTAAATAAATTTTATATATTTATAATTATCACTATATTAAAATATAATTTCGGAAAACTTTCCATTTAATATTTCAAATAGGATATATGATTTTTGGAAAATTTTTACGAACTTTGCAATATATTTTAAAATTGAATCACAACTTAACAACATGACAGATCACACTAATCAATACACCGGTGAAGAAGCCTACAACGGCGCACTTGATTATTTCAACGGTGATGAATTGGCAGCCCGCGTATGGACAAGCAAATATGCGCTGAAGGATTCTTTCGGTCATCTCTATGAAAGGACTCCTGACGACATGCACCACAGGATAGCCTCTGAAATTGCACGGATTGAGAAGAAATATCCCAATCCTATGAGTGAAGAGGAGGTGTATGAGCTAATAAAAGACTTCCGCTATATAGTGCCACAAGGGAGCCCGATGGCGGGAATCGGAAATGATTTCCAAGTTGGCTCGCTGTCGAACTGCTTTGTCATCGGACTGGATGGACATCCCGATTCATATGGCGGCATCATACGTGAAGACGAAGAGCAGGTGCAGCTTATGAAGCGACGTGGAGGCGTGGGTCATGATCTGAGCCATCTCCGCCCCAAAGGAACACCTGTAAAGAATTCCGCAATAACTTCTACCGGCCTTGTCCCCTTTATGGAAAGATACAGCAACTCAACAAGAGAAGTGGCTCAAGATGGCCGACGAGGCGCCCTTATGCTCACAGTGAGCATCAAGCATCCTGACGCGGAAGCATTCATCGATGCCAAAATGGAACAAGGGAAAGTGACCGGTGCCAACGTCTCTGTAAGAATCGACGATACGTTTATGCTCTGTGCGGAATCCGGGACACCCTACGTGCAGAAGTATCCGGTAAACTCCGAAGATCCGGTAGTGACTCAAGAAATCGATGCGACATCTCTTTGGAAAAAGATAGTGCACAACGCATGGAAAAGCGCCGAGCCCGGTGTGCTATTCTGGGATACCATCATAAAAGAAAGCGTGCCTGACTGTTATGAAGATTTAGGATTTGAGACAATATCCACAAATCCATGTGGAGAAATTCCTCTATGCCCATACGACAGCTGCCGACTAACCGCGATAAATCTATACAGCTATGTGAACAATCCATTCACACCGGAAGCTTCTTTTGATTTCGAACTCTTCAAAAAGCACGTGGGGAGAGCCCAGAGAATAATGGATGACATCATCGATCTTGAGATGGAAAAGATCGAACAGATTATCGAAAAGATTAAGAAAGATCCTGAAACAGATGAGGTGAAATACACCGAACTTCATTTGTGGGAGAAGATCCGCGACAAGACCCTCCTTGGACGACGCACCGGCTGCGGCACCACCGGCGAAGGGGATATGCTCGCCGCACTGGGTCTGCGATACGGCACTCCTGAAGCCACCGCTTTTTCAACAGAAGTTCACAAGCAACTTGCCCTCGCCTATTATTCCGCTTCCGTGACAGCGGCAGAAGAACGCGGCGCTTTTAAAATATATGATGCAGAGCGAGAAAAGAACAATCCATTCATCCTTCGGATTAAAGAAGCAGATCCGGAACTTTATGAAAGAATGGTGAAACATGGCCGTCGCAACATCGCATGCCTTACGATTGCCCCAACCGGCACCACATCGTTGATGACCCGAACCACATCGGGCCTTGAGCCGGTGTTCCTGCCCGTCTATAAGAGAAGACGTAAGATTGTGCCGGGTGATGAAAACGTAACAGTAGATTTTGTGGATGAAGTCGGCGAGGCATACGAAGAATTCCTGGTCTACCATCCGAAGTTTATCGAATGGATGCGCATCAACGGCATGGAGCCTAAAAAGAACATGAGCCAGGAAGAAGTGGATGAGCTTGTCAAGAAATCACCATATTATAAAGCCACGTCGAATGACATAGACTGGATAGAGAAAGTAAGGATGCAGGGGGCGGTCCAAAAGTGGGTCGACCACTCAATTTCGGTGACCATCAATCTCCCATCCGATGTCACAGAAGAACTGGTAGGGGACCTATATATGCAGGCATGGAAGGAAGGATGCAAAGGATGCACAGTATATCGTGACGGATCAAGAAACAATGTGCTCGAGGCTGTCAAGAAAAAAGAGGAACACAAACCTCACCTCATACATATACCCGACCATGTGGCCAAGCGTCCGAAAGAACTGGAAGCGGACGTGGTTCGTTTCCAGAATAACAAAGAGAAATGGATTGCTTTTGTCGGACTTGTAGATGGTAAGCCATATGAGATTTTCACAGGACTCGCCGATGATGAGGATGGCATCTTCTGCCCGAAGAGCATCAACCATGGGAAAATCATTAAGGAGACACTGCCTGACGGGAGGAAACGCTATGACTTCCAGTTTATCAACAAGCGTGGCTACAAGACTACAATAGAGGGATTGAGCGAAAAATTCAAACCGGAATTCTGGAACTACGCAAAACTTATTTCGGGTGTCTTACGCTATGGAATGCCTATTGATCAGGTCATCAAACTCGTTCAGGGTCTGGAACTTGACTCCAACAGCATCAACACATGGAAGAACGGTGTGGAGCGCGCTTTGAAGAAATATATTCCAAATGGGACTGCAGGAAGTGGGAAATGTCCGAACTGTGGGGCGGAGACACTTGTTTATCAAGAGGGATGCCTCATCTGCACCACTTGCGGCAATTCCCGTTGCGGCTAAGAGCCTGTCTCATAAGATTGAGAGTCTTCGGTGACTCTAAATCTATAAGAAGGGCTCCAAGATAGAACTCAAAATTATCTAAACCTTGAAAACCTCCCAACCCATGAAAATTAAAATTCATATCAACTATCACACTCAATGGGGAGAAGAATTGTATATATGCGGTTCAATTCCTCAGTTGGGCAATAATGACCCCATTAAGGCCCCGATTCTTGAAATGTCAGCTGCGGACATCTGGAGCATAGAAATCAATGTTGCGGCTGCAGTGGAAAGTTTCACCTACAGATTCATCGTTAAGAGTGAAACGAATCATTGGCGAGAGGAATGGGGAGAGCCCCATAAGTTTATCGCATCGAAAGGGATATCACACTATGACATCCACGCATATTGGCAAGATGTGCCAAATGACAAGCCATATTTCTCATCAGCTTTTGTAGATGGGATGCTGAGCCGGAATTTCCGTGACCAACCCCTATCACCACGGCCGGGATGCACTCTCTTCAAGGTCGTGGCTCCGATGGTGCGTCCCGATGAAGTGCTTGCTATTTGTGGCGAACCTCGATGCCTCGGTGCTTGGAATCCAGAGAAAGCTTTGACTTTCAACGATTCTAACTATCCTGTATGGGAAGTAGCTATAGATATGAAAGATGTCAAGCTTCCATTTGAATATAAGTTTGTCATTCTTGACAAAAAGACACGTAAAGTAAAGGATTGGGAAGCGCGCGACAATCGTCGTCTTGATTTCTATCCAAAAGGGAAAGATCAACTTCTCGTATTCGACGGAATTCGCTTTGAGAATCCCCGAAAATCATGGAAAGGAGCCGGAACCGCAATCCCCGTATTTTCGCTTCGCTCGAATGAAGATGCCGGAGTGGGCGATTTCTACGATTTGAAGAAGATGGTGGACTGGTGTGTCAAGACCGGTCAGAAAATTATACAGGTTCTTCCGATCAACGATACCACCAAGACCGGGACATGGACAGATTCATATCCTTACAGCGCCAACTCCACTTTCGCCCTTCATCCGATGTATCTGAGACTTAAGGCAGTAGGCGCAATCAAAGACAAGGAACGTCGAGATTATTACACAGCCGAAATAGAAAAGCTGAATAAACTGCCTCAGATAGATTATGAAGCTGTAAATAATTTAAAAAACAGCTATTTGCATGAGATATTCGCCGAGCAGGAAGAGGCTATCGGAAAGACTAAGGAATATAAGGAATTCGTAGACAGAAACGAATATTGGCTTCGCTCATACGCAGCCTGGAGTGCTCTTCGCGACCATTTCCATACTGCCGACAATTCCCAATGGGGAGAATACGCGACATATGATGAAAAGAAAGTAGAAGATTTCATTAATTCGCATAAAAATGATATTCTCTACTATTATTATATCCAATATCATCTCGACCGTCAGTTGCGTGAGGTGAGAGATTATGCGCATCAGCATGGCATAGTGCTGAAAGGAGATATTCCAATCGGTATCGGACGCGAAAGTGTAGACGCATGGAAAGATCCACGCCTGTTCAACATGGATTGCCAGGCGGGAGCGCCACCGGATGATTTCTCAATTCTCGGACAAAACTGGGGATTCCCCACTTATAACTGGGATGAAATGGCAAAGGATGGTTTCAAATGGTGGAAACAGCGTTTCCGTAAGATGTCTGAGTATTTTGACGCATACAGAATTGACCATATCCTTGGATTCTTCAGGATCTGGCAGATCCCTATGACGGCCATTCATGGACTACTCGGATATTTCAACCCGGCACTCCCCTTCTCGCCCGAGGAGCTGAAGCGCAACTACGATTTCTGGATCAATCCTGAAATCCAGGCACGTCCGTATATCATGGAGTGGATGCTGGGAGATTTCTTCGGTGAATATACTGAAGAAGTGAAACACGAATATCTGGAAGAGATAAGTGCAGGACGATACCGTCTTAAGGAGTTTGTCGACAATCAACGCAAGGTAGTGAATCATTTCTCGCGTCTTGCTCCCGACGATAAGAACAAGCGCATCAAAGATGCCCTCATGGGGCTTATCGACGATGTCCTCTTCATCGAAGACCCCTATCAGAAAGGACATTATCATCCCCGCATATCCGCTCAATTCACATATCAGTTCCGCGCTCTGACCGACTATGAACGATGGTGTTTCAATCGATTATACAATGATTTCTTCTATCATCGCATGAACGATTTCTGGTATGGCAAAGCCATGTGGAAGCTACCTCCTCTTCTTGACTCCACCGGCATGCTCACGTGTGCCGAAGACCTTGGAATGATTCCTGACTGCGTGCCGGAGGTGATTCGTCAGCTCCAGATCCTCGCACTTGAAATACAGCGTATGCCGAAAGACCCGAAAGTGGAATTCGGAGAAACCTGGCACTATCCATACTACAGCGTTTGCACCACTTCCACTCACGACATGGACGGCATACGCGCATGGTGGGAACAGGATCCGTCGGCCACACAGAGATTCTTCAACTATGTACTTAAGGAACCCGGTCAAGCTCCACATTATGCCGAGCCATGGATTTGCAGCAAGATCATCGACCTTCATCTAAAGTCACCTTCGATGCTATGCATTCTCCCGCTTCAGGATTGGCTGAGCACTGATGCATCTCTTCGACGCGACAATCCGCATGACGAACTCATCAATATTCCGGCCAATTCCCAGCATTATTGGCGCTATCGCATGCACCTCCCCATGGAGAGTCTTCTCGCAGCCGACAGTTTCAACGCCGGCCTATACGCCTGGATCGAAGAATCAAACCGGTAAGATTAAAGATTAAAGATTAAATATTAATTATTA
>CAMWJD010000062.1 GCA_947174515.1 uncultured Porphyromonadaceae bacterium | reverse complement strand
TCTTTGCAATTTAAATGAAAGTCTCCATAAAAGAGACCTACACCTCTATATTAACCAACAAGCAGTCCGAAGCAATCGGGCATCATGGAAATTAGACATTACACAACTGCTTTTCAAAATTTTGGAAAGCAGCTGGATTAAGTGTATATTTTTTGCTTTATGCAACAAAAAATGAAGATAATATTGGCTTTAATGCTCACTGCTTTCATGGCACTTCGAGCATTCGGAGATACGCCTTCCGACTCGGTAAAGGTATATTTCCGTGTAGGTCAACGCCAGTTTGATCCGGCACTCCACAACAATAGAGGGGTGATGGATCATTTTGTCAATATTGTCCGTAAGGCAAACGAAGAAGACAACATCAATAATATTTCCATAAGCGGCTACGCATCACCAGACGGCACATCAAATGCCAACGAGCGACTCTCTGCACTACGATGCGATGCCATTGCGAACTACGTGGCAGACCATACCGGCATAAGCAGAAGTTTTATTCAGACGATACCGGGAGGCGTGGCATGGGAAGAACTACGACGGATTGTGGCAGAAAATCCGGAGGTGCCATCAAGAGAAAAAGTATTAGACATTCTTGATAATACACCAATATGGATTTTCAACGAAGAAGGAAAGATAATAGACGGCAGGAAAGCTCAGTTGATGTCGCTTGACAAAGGAAAACCATACCGATGGATGCTCAAGAACATTTTCCCGGATCTTCGAAATGCCGTCGCCGTAACTATCTTTTACAAAACAGAAGCAGTAGAGGAAGAAAATCTTCAAACAGACATGGCGGAGCTGGCGGACTTGTCAGACCAGTCGGAGCTGACGGACCAGCCGGACCAGCCGGACTTGTCAGACTCATCGGACTTGTCGGACCAGTCAGACTTGTCGGACCAGTCAGACATGGCGGAATTAGCAGACTTTTCGGAATATCAGAAGCTATCGAGCGGGCCGAGACCATTCTACATGGCAGCCAAGACCAACATGCTATATGATGCCGCACTCGTGCCGAATCTCGGTGCCGAGTTCTATTTAGGGAAGGATATTTCGCTTTATGGCGAATGGATGTATGCCTGGTGGGATAACGACAGCCGTCACCGCTATTGGCGCGTCTATGGCGGAGACCTCGGGGTAAGATGGTGGTTTGGCAAAAAAGCACATGACAAACCCCTGACAGGGCATCACATCGGACTTTACGGAGGGATATTGACCTTCGATTTTGAATTTAAAGACACAGGATATATGGGAGGCACGCCGGGTGGTACGCTATGGGACCGCTATCTCGTGAATGCCGGGATAGAATACGGATACTCATTGGCAGTAGCAAAGCGTCTCAATATCGACTTCTCGATAGGATTAGGATATTTAGGCGGGAATTATATCAAATATTTCCCATTCGATAACGATTACTACCGCGAGAAAGAATACAAGATGCGATTCTTCGGACCGACAAAGGCAGAGATTTCGCTCGTGTGGCTCATAGGACGCGGCAACACCAACCATAGGAAAGGAGGTGACAGATGAAAATGCGATATCATTTAGCTTCCTCCCTGTTGCTGAGTGTCCTGTTTATCCTTGCTGAAGGGTGCACTCATAAAGACCTCAATGACGACGCCCCAACGACAATCGCCGACAATGTGGAGGTGATCTTCGACTGGAGCAAGACCCCTGCCAAAGAAGCCAAGACAATGGTTCTTTACCTCTATTCGGACGAACACGAGATGATGGACTATCGGTTTAACAATCCCGACGGAGGCCTGATCAGGACATACGGCGGTCCGCATACGGCAGTTTGCCACAGCAATGACGACCCTTACGGACATCACCTGCGCAACGATCATTCCCATGACGAGATAGAGATATTCACCGATGAGACGGGGATACTGGTAGGACAAGGAATATCGGCAAAGAAAATTCCCAGGGCAAAAGGCACCGAGGACGAACCACTCAGGAACACTCCGGCAATGATCTACGGAGCACAGGACAGAGACATCAATCTCAAGGTGTCGGCGCTTCCGCAGAAGCTTCAACTCTACCCGGAAGAACTTATATGCCGTTATACAGTGGAATTCCTGGATGTTGAAAACCTTACAAGCGCCAATTTGCGCATAGACGCAACGATCTCGTCGCTTGCCGGAGGATACTATCCGGGAAGAATGACTCCGACTTCCGAAGCAGTGTCTCACACCTTCACGCTTACAGCAGATGTCGACAACAATTCACTGCGTTCAAATTTTTACACATTTGGACTTCCGCAAGGAGAGGAACGGCCTCACAAGCTGTGTCTCTACGTAGCATTGAAGAACAGGACGGGTAATTTCTACACCTTCGACGTGACCGACCAGGTGAATAAGGCACCAGATCCGCGCAACGTCAACATCAAGATCTATGGATTGATCCTACCCGAGATACCGGACGATCCTCCGACTCCGCCCCCAGGGGAGGGAGGCATCAGCATCGAGGTCGACACCTGGGACACGTATCATTTCGACCTGAAGGTGTAATCCTTTAAAGATTAAATATTAGAGATTAATGATTAAAGTATCCGAAACTAAATCAGACAATAAGAAACAAATAACAATAATAAATCTTCAAATCTTTCATTTATGAACAGACTTTCTCTAACAGCAGTTGCAGGTGGTTTGGTAGTCCTTGCCTCTTGTTCACAAGAAGAGATAACAAAAAGCACGCAAGCAGAAGCATTGCCGATTTCCTTCCGTGCCGGCGTAGCAACACGTGTAAATCCGGACTTGGACTACACCTCCAATCCCGCCACATTCTATGTGACCGCCTATCCCAACAGCCACACAGCTGTCGATGGAGTGCTTCCTGACGCACTTTTCTCTGATGAACCATTCTATATGATGGGTGCTAATCTCTACGCGAGCACAAGCAACCAGAAATGGCCTACTGCGGATGAGGCAAGTCAGGTGGAATTCTTCGCATATGCCCCTTCTCTTGAAGAAATCAAGGCAGCTGCGCTGACCCAGCTTGATCCTCTGGCTTCCAACTATCAGACTCTTCTCGGCAATTACAACGATGGTGTCAAATTCTACAATCAGTGTATTCCGGGCAACTCTCTTGATCCACTGAATCAAGAGAACACCACATTCAGTGGAGTCCAGCTCTATAGAGGATTCAAGCTCGCCCGCTTCTATGTGGCTACAGACATATCCAAGCAGGTTGATTTCATTACAGCCCATGTATCTGCACCCACTCCAAAGAATGAAGATGAAGCTAAAATCGGTGTGGAATTGAAATTCAAGCACCAGCTTTCCAATGTTGAGCTACGCGCATTCTCGGGCAACCAAGACTACAATATTGAAATTGCAGGAGTGAGATTAGGTCGCCCATATACCGGCGGAGCTATCTTCAATTTCTGCGACGCCCAGGGAAGTGCAAACAATCCAGAAGGAGGTCAGTGGGGCATATCAAAAGATCCCCAGCGTCTTCCTGTGGAATATATTTACGGAGCAGGTGACGAGATCTACCGTATGGGTAGTTACAACAACCTTAGCGGAGGCCAGGTAATCACATCACCGGCACATACAACTGCAGCGACGGCTCTTTCTATCATGGGTAAGGGTGGCAATGCTATGGTGCTTCCCACAAAGAACGGTGCATGGGCAGGAGAGGCAAATCCCTGGATCGCACCAAAATACAGTGCATATAGCGGAGATGGAACAAATGATCCGTATCCTGATAAAAATCCTAAGGCGTGGAGTGCTGATGGCGAAGGCGATATGTATTTCAGTATACTTATTCGTGTGACTCTCAAGCCTAAAGGCTCGGAACTATCCACCCAGCAAATCTATCCTTATGGCAACAACACAAACATGAATGTGGTGTATATGGAAAAAGAGAAGGAGTCTAACAAGGTTATCGGCCGTGTACCTAATAAAACTGTTACTCCGGGAGCTAACAATGAGATTGTAGAATTTGGATGGGCTGCAGTACCTGTAGGAGTTAACTGGGAACGTGGCAAGAAATATGTCTATACTCTTGACTTCAGCGATGGTGTAGGCATTCAGGATCCGGAAGATAACAGACCGGGTGCAGCTATCATAGGCGACGGCATCAAATTCTCTGTATCTGTTGTAGACTGGGAGGAAACTCAGACAACTACTCCTATTCCTCAGGAATAGTCAATTACGTAACATGACAACATTCAACTGCTAAAGAATATGAAGATAATAAGAGTGACATATTTTGCTCTTGCAGCGTTTGCCTTTGCCGCCTCCTGCTCTAAGGAGGCGGCAGAGCCGGACGTCTACGACTGGGGTGACGGGAATATCTATTTCAAGACTTCCCTCTCCGATGTCGCCTACTCGAGGGCTCAGGATATGACGCTCGAACGTCTTGAGTCTTTTCAGGTGACTTGTTTCAATACTGCTGACAGAAATAAGGACGAGGAGGGATATATCTCTCCATATTTTGAAAACGCTACATTTGTTCGCAAAGAAAACTCAGGAATTGGCACATATGTGTCATCGCCGGCAGAGGAACCGCGAGACTGGCCTTCCAATAATGGCTACCTGAGATTTTACGCTTTCTCTCCCTCACTTTCGGTGATGACCGACGGCAATACTGCGATTGAAGGATCTGACAGTAGCAATTACTTCAATCTGATCAACAACTCCACAGATACCGAATCCTCGGTGTCCATTGGCTACCGACTTGGCACCGTCCGAATCAATCCCGACATCGCGCAGCAATTCGACTTCGTAAATGCAGAAGCCGAAGGCACCAGAATGAATGATTTCATTGGTGGCGTAGATCTTGCTTTCAGCCACCAGCTATGTCAGGTGGAGCTTCAAGCGTGGGGATCAAGCGAAGATTATAATTTCGAGATAGCGGGCGTTCGCATCGGAAATCCTGTTGTGGAAGGCATGTTCGTTTTCGCAGATGATGCCGACAAGGCTTCTGCAGGGAGATGGGAGACCGGCGAAAAGCCGGTAATGGATAAGGTAGAATATCAATATAGGGGCGATGATGACTCCAGTTCAGAAGATAAGCAGGGTATCTGCGACAGAATCTTCAGAATCAACAGTCAGGAACACTCCTCAATGGAAATGGCTGCTTCGATAATGGGCCAGGGTGGCTGCGCGATGGTAATTCCTACGGTCAATGACAGATGGGAAGCACTCGCCGACCCTAATATAGGAGCAATCCCCTACTCTACCGACAGGATGTATTTCAGCATCCTGATGAGGGTAACTGATAAAGGTAACGGCTCAGTGATATATCCATATTCAGGAAAGAACAACGGCATGGCAGTGATCAGCTATGCTGTAGACAGTTCCGGAAATATTGTCAGACAGCTATATTCAGGTCAGGCAGACGGGTCGTATTTTTATGACCCCGAACTTCAGCAACCCTACGTGGCTGCAGAGGGGGAGGAGATAAAGGATTTCGGATGGGCAGCCGTTCCGGTCGATGCAGACTGGAGCGCAGGCAAGAAATATATCTACACATTAGATTATTCAGCGGGTATCGGTCTGCATGATCCGGCAGACACAGACCCCGGAAAACCAATAGGAGGGAAATCCCCCATCTCATGGGGTGTGACCGTCAGCGGATGGGACAATGCCACACCTGACGGTGATGAATATACTCCCGACTTGGATGTGCCCGGAAAGGGTGATAAAAAGTAATATATTTAAATAGAATTGAAATTAATGGGAATGAAAATATCCATATATGCGGCTATGGCGGTCTTGCTGACTCTTTCTTCATGCAGTCAGGAAGGGCCGTCGGGTGCCCGAATCTCCGGAGATGGAAACAGGATATATTTCCGTTCCTATCTACCCACTGTCAGTCAGACTCGAGCCGGAGTGATTAGCCAAGAGACTCTGACGGAGTGCCGCGTGACGAGTATAAATCCGAACGACAACAATCATCCCGCAACGGGAGAGATGACACCATATTTCAGCGACATAAGCTTTCAAAAGGATGGAGAAGGAAATTTCCTTCCTGAAGATGAGGAATCTTGCATGTGGCCGGACACAGGAAGCAGGCTACATTTCTTTGCCTACTACCCCTCGGCAGAAAAAATGCAGGAAAATATCAATGAAGGAAAGTTCAACCTCGCCAATCACTCCGAGAAAACCGAGGATGGCACTCCCCTTCTCGACTATCGACTTGAAAAGTTTCAGGTTGCTCCTGACATTGCAGACCATGTCGATTTCATCGCGGCATATGCCAATGGGACCGGGAAAGACAATGGAGAATCAGGTATTCAGCTTGATTTCAGTCATAGACTTGCAAGGATAGAGATTGGAGTATGGGGCGACAATGACAAATATGATTTCGAGATTGCAGGAGTGCGCATCGGAAATGCCTTGACCGAAGGCGACTTCTGTTTCTCCTCACTGATGTCGGCAGAACACGCCGGCGAATGGCTCGCCACTTCACAGTCAGCAGTAGAGCATATCTACGCAGAAGGAGAGTCTACAGTCCTTCTGAGCAAGGACAGCGGAAACCATACATCTAAAGAGTATGCCGCATCCATTATGGGAGCCTCCGGCACCGCCATGGTGATTCCGATGGCAGAGAAGATTGAAGCATGGGAAGGGAAGGATGATCCTGACATAGAAAACCCTGATTACTCAACGAATAAGCTATATTTCAGTGTGTTGCTTAGGGTTACCAATAGGGAAGATGGAACAGTGGTCTATCCATATCCCAACGACCACGACAGCATACCGACAGTATATCTGACGGTCGGAGAAGATGGCAAGGTCAGCAAGAGAGTGTATCTTATCGACGATGAATATTACACTGCCAATCAAAAGGACGACGAGTTAAAGTTTACTGAAACGGAAAAAGTGCATGCCTTCTGCTGGGCATCCATTCCCGTGGGAGCAAAATGGGAGGCAGGAAAGATATATACATATAAGCTGAACTACAGCTACGGCATCGGATGGCATGATCCCTACGGGCCCTTTCCCGGAGAACCTATCATAGAGAGAGGAATGATACCCTTTGAGGTAGAAGTGGAGAACTGGCTACCTGCAGAAGACTATCATCCGAATCTTGATGTCCCCAAACGGTGAGGGTTAAGAGTTAAGGGTTAAGAGGGATATGATAATAGGTAATGTTTGGGAACATGAAAATATAGATATCTATATGGCAAAAAAATTATATACATATTATGCGCTTCTCGGTATTGTTCTTGCAGTGTCCGGATGCTCACAAGAGGATGTAGGACGCGGAGGGAACAACGAGTCCGGGGGCAGGATCGAATTCAACGCCTCGCTGCCGGAAATCAGTTCGCGAGCCACTGAGTTGAACACAGCCTCGCTCAAGGATATTGAGGTGAGTGCATTCACTGTCGGAGTATCTTCAGAAACACTATATTTTGTCAACAAGACATTTGGCAAGAACGGCAATACCGGCAAGTTTGTCTGCTACGATCCGCAATGCATATGGCCGAACAATAACGACCTGCTTCGGTTCGCCGCATTTGCCCCTACGCTCGATGAGATATTAACAGCCGGTGGCGAAGCCTCTTCAACAGGCGACAAGCTTACAAGCTTCAGGGTTCCCCGGGATATTGCAAAACAGTTCGACTTCGTGACTTCTATCGGGAACGGTAGACTCCTTGATAACGAGGAAACCGGCATCTCGCTAAAGTTTCAACACCAGCTGAGCCGCATCGAGCTAAAGGCTTGGGGAAACTCAGCCAGCTACAATCTTGAGATCGCCGGGGTGCGCTTGGGTGGCATCGGAACAGGAGGTACATTCAATTTCACAGCGCGGGCAGGAGCCACCGACCCGACTCAGGCAGGCGTATGGGAATCCGTGACGAAAGGAAGCGTAGAATATATCTTCCGCGATGGCGACGCTTTAGTGACACTTGACAAGACAGAAGGCTCTCCCCTATCCGCAGACAAAGCTGTCTCGATATTGGGGAGCAAAGTCGGAGATGGAGACGGATATGAAAATTCGGTTATGATCATCCCCTCCAATAACTCTGCATGGAATTTCAAGACGGATGCCGCGAATGGCGACAACCATGCCGACGGAATGTATTTCAGTGTTCTTGTGAGGGTGACCGACACAACTCCTTACGACACAAACGGAAGCATCGTATATCCATACTCAGGTGCTGAATACGCTGAAGAGATAATCTACCTCGCAATAGACAAGAATGACGGGAAAACAGTGAAAACCCGCCTCTACAAGCAGGGTGACAACTATTTTACAGACAAAGACCTTACAACGGCGTATGACCTCACAGCTAACGACGCCGATGTCAAGGCTTTTGGTTGGGCTGCCCTTCCGGTCGCCGATGACCTGAAACCGGGACGCATCTATACCTATACCCTCAACTACTCCAACGGCGTAGGACTACGTGACCCCCATGACCTTCGTCCGGGCGAACCGGTCATCAGCGATAAGGTTCTTGTCAATGTGGAAGTTTCTGATTGGTTAGAGGGATCCAAGACCGACGTGTCTGTACCGAGGAAATAAAACCTAACGGATATGAATACGATAGTAAAGACATCATACATAATATTGGGCAGTGCACTTCTTTTATCCTCTTGCGCTCAGGAGGAAGCTCCGACAGTGCGTCCTGACGGAAACGACAGAAGGATTATCTTCCATACATCGCTGCCGGAAGTGACCACCAGAGCAACGGAAATAACCAAGGACTTGCCTCATTTCTTTATGACCGCCTTTGATGAGACGGACAGTAAACTTATAGTAGGAGATACTCTTAAGGGATATTTTTATAATATAAAGCTTGAGAAAGAGGCAGGGGCGGATAAAACCGT
The DNA here is from genome assembly GCA_947174515.1 of uncultured Porphyromonadaceae bacterium. Taxonomy (GTDB): domain Bacteria; phylum Bacteroidota; class Bacteroidia; order Bacteroidales; family Muribaculaceae; genus Lepagella. The sequence goes on along the minus strand of CAMWJD010000062.1, from coordinate 4,569 downwards.
ATCTGACGAGTGTATCTGGCCCGAACCGGGACAAGAAGGTGACCAACTCCACTTCTTCGCTTACTATCCTGAACTGAAATTGGGTGCGTCATTGGTCAATGGAACATCCACGGGTGAGAATAAGATGATCGGATATAAGATTGATAACTTTCAAGTAGCTCCCGATATCGCCGAACAAGTGGATTTCGTGACTGCTTACGCAAAAGGTTCGATGGCAGACAATCTCTTCTCCGGTATCAATCTCAACTTCAGGCATCAGCTTAGCCGAATAGAGGTCATGGTAAAGGGAGCCCACAAGAGCTGCGACATCGAGATAGCGGGCGTATGCATAGCAAACGCACCGATGCAAGGAAACTTTGAATTCCAGAAATCGGATGCTGACGGCACTTGGACAGACCCTGTAAAGGGAAACGCCGAGTACATCTTCCGCGAAGGGGATGCCATCGTCAAGGTTGGTGCCGAGCCGGTATCCATAATGGGCAGTAAGATCGATGCAGACAATGAGAACTGCGCGATGCTGATTCCCACTACATGCCCCGCATGGGACTATACAAACGATGCGGTCAATAATGGAAACGGAATGTACTTGAATGTGCTATTGAGAATAGTCGATAAGACCCCGACCACTGGAAAAGGGAAAGTGCAATATCCTTACTTCGACAACAGCCAAGGTCCGAACGCTATGGATATCGAGAGGGTCTACATGGCAGTCGACAAGACGAACGGAACTGTAAGCAAACGAGTCTATAAAAAAGATAACGCTTACTTCTCGGATAAGTCATGTACCCAATCCTATACACTTGCATCAGATGATGAAATAAAGGAATTCGGATGGGCGGCGTTGCCCATTACAGCCGAATGGGAGCCCGGCCACTCATACTGCTACACTCTCGACTATACTTCAGGCGTAGGTGTACATGGTCCGGACGTCACTGGCAACGTATCTCCCAAGGCTGGGGATCCGATTATCAGCGATAGGGTCGGAGTATCAGTGAGTGTAAATGAGTGGCAAGGATTGAACGGATCGACAACTCATACTGTTGATGTTCCGGGAGCATAAAAAACACACAGCATTCATGAACGATAAGAGAACAATATATATCTATACAGGACTGCTTTTTCTGTCAGCATTTCTGCTATCCTCATGCTCGCAAGAGGATACGATAGTCCGTGCCGTGACGGAAGATGATTCCGAGATACTTTTCTATACATCTCTGCCTGATATTGAGACTCGCTCCGCAGACGATATCGATAAGAACAGTATTAAAAATGGATTCGATGTCTCTGCAGCATGTCTTGACAGCGTGACTCCAGGAGGATATCACCTACCCATCGAATATTTCTCTTCGCAGAAGGTGATGCAAACACCGGGAATGGGTGAGGCTTTCCGATCGAATTCTTGCAGGTGGTCATCCAACAAAGGAGGGAAAGCCGGAAAACTTAGGTTTTTCGCGTTTTATCCCTCACGCGAAGTACTTAGAGACAGTGCCGGAATTTTTGGTGATGAACGTGAGAATTTTTTCAGACTGGAATACACAAATACCAATAAAGACACTATTGAATACTGGATGAAGAGTTTCAAGGTCAATAAAGACATCGCCAAGCATTCAGATTTTGTCACGGCTACAACTGAAGGCTCGAAAACTGATAATTTATATTCAGGTGTGAATCTTACATTGCAGCATCAGCTGAGCAGAATCATCTTAGAAGCTTTCAGTAACTCTGAAAGCTATGACGTGGAGATAGCAGGCGTGAGGATAGGAGGAATAGCAATTGAAAGCGATTTCAGTTTTGAAGGCATACCTGTCAATTTTAAAAACTGGAACTGGACGAAAATCGGCAGATGGATAGGCGTCAACCAGAAGAAAGATGTAGTGGAATATATATACAGAGACGGAGATAGAGTAATCACAATCAATAAGGAAAACAATCCTGACGAGTCGAAAGCGGTGTCACTGATGGGTAAAGGTGGCCCTGCATTGGTGATTCCTTATGATTACGGTGTATGGTGGGAATATGCGAAGAAACCTAATAAAGATCACAGTTTGCTTTATTTCAGCGTATTGCTCAGAGTAAAAGAAAAACTCACCGAGAATCATACGCTGCTTTATCCCTATATTGAAGGGGCGAATTTGAATTCATCTGTGACTGTAACTGCGAATAATATGAAGGTGGTCTACCTTTCAATTAAAACCGCAACCGGAGAGGTGATGAAGCGAGTCTACAAAAAAGGTAGCAACTTCTACACTGATCCAAACTGCTCAGACAGTTCTTTATACTCAGTCCCAATTGGAGAGGAGATCAGGAATTACGGATGGGCTTCTGCCATACCATATATAGACGGAGCTAAAACTCAAAGATGGAATCCGGGATATCAATATATTTTCCAACTCGACTTTTCCAAAGGAATCGGAGTGCAGGATCCTGACGACGCTCTCCCCGGAAGAGTGATCATATATCCGATAGAGGTCACTGGTTCTCAGGCGGCGACATGGCACACGGTAAAAAATTATGATAACGTGGAAATAAAAGATGGAGATGTAAATTTCACCATTGAATGATCACTTCTGAAGAGGCAATGATTCATGGTAAGGAATGAATAAAACAACATGAAATACAGTTTTAAATATATTATTTTCACAATATTGACTTGTCTGGTGTATGCGACATCGTGTACATCAGACCCGGATCCTGATGTTTTGAACTCCGAGCAGGGGGAAGAGATAAGTTTTGAGGTAGGAAACAGCACGCGTGCCGCCATCACTACCAACGAGACATTAAAGAATTTTCCTTTCATGCTGTTCGGTGATATTAACAGGACCGGAGAATTCTATGCCGGACTCAAGACGATCTTTAATACGCAGAAGGTGGAATTAAAGAACAACAGATGGGACTATGGAGCAAAACAATACTGGCTGATGGGTCAGGAACATTCGTTCGTGGCGATACATCCGTATGATGTGCTGCCTGATCTGGATAATCTGAAATATGAGAATTCCATGGTCAGCTTCACGTATGAGCTGCCTGATGCACTGGATAATGCGAAAGACATTCTTGTTGCGGCTCACAGAAGGAAATATAATATGAATAATGGGAATGCGGTAAAATTCAATTTCACCCACCTCCTCTCGACAATCAATATTATGCCTGCATTGGATGAAGTCCTGATGTATGAGGATGAGGATGACAAGACGAATTATCCTTATAATAAGGACGAATACATACTCTTTCAAAAGATTGAATTGATAGGGGTAAGAACCAGGGCAGACTTCTCCTTCACGCCTGAATCATTGGGCACCGGCAACTCTACTGATAATTTAGCGGTTAAGTTTCAGTTAGGGAATGAAGGAGCAAAGGATCAGACATTTGATTTCAAAGATAATCCTAAGAAGATTACCAACAACAAAGAGAATGTAAGCATCTTTGACAACAATAAGGCGGTGATAATCCTTCCCCAGTCATTTGGAGAGGATTCTTCTTCGGAAATCAGATTATATTATTCTGTCAATGACGATCATGACGTCTTAAGGAAAATAACAATCCCGTTAAAAGGCAAGACCTGGAAGATGGGCACAAACTACACCTATAAGTTTACTATTGAGAAGGCTTATACCGGCCAGATCAAGGCGCGATCCTTCACAATAGATGTCGATGACCCGCAACACGAGGATGATGAACACGATGACGCCTGGGTGTGGAATGGAGAAACAATAGACTTTATATTCGACCAAGAAGAATATTAAGGTATAATTAACACATTGGAAACGATGAAGATGAATAATAATATATATAAGCTGACTGAAAGTAGGAATAACAAAATAATCCTCGCTATCCTTTGGCTTGCGCTGATTGCCATGGGAATATCATCGTGTGCTGATGATTTTTTTAACCATTATCAGTATGATTATGATGAAGACCCGTCAAGCATAGCGGAGGAGATCGCCATGCCGTTCTCACTCACCGTGGCTCCTATGATAGCGGTGAATCCTGAGACTCGTGCCGGAGAAACTTACTTTGAGGCGACACCGGAAGAGAAAACGATCGCTGATTTCTGGATCATCGAGTATAATGAAGAGGGCACCAGAGTAGGAAAACCTCGGTATTATAAACTTTTTGAAACTTATAACCATGATAAGGTGCCTGACGGGAACCTTGCCAAAGAATGGGCAACAGACGAAGCAAAATGTGAAATAAGCACTAAAAACATAAACATATTGGTTCCCCGTAATGATCAGGAGGACTTCACTTGTGTAGTCATCGCCAATACGCATGATGAAACCCTGTTTACTGCAAAGAATCGCTCAAAATTCAGCACACTCGACTCTCTGAGGACTTTTGACTTTGACCTCCACAATCAGCAGGACTTATTCTACCCGCATAAAGATGATGATCAGCAGCCTGAAAAATATCTGCTCATGAGCGGATGGACCAAGATATCCAAAGATCCTACAACATGGAACCCATCGGTCGACCTGATCCGAAATGCATGCAAAGTAAATGTCAAATTAGAGAACTTTACTGATGATTTAGTTTTCAAATACTGGCAATGGCGCAATGTTCCCTTCGGCA
>CAMWJD010000061.1 GCA_947174515.1 uncultured Porphyromonadaceae bacterium | reverse complement strand
TCGTCTACAAAATTACACAATAAATCTATTTGTTACAAATGAGCATCCCTTTTATTTCGGCCGAAGAGGCTGCTTCCTACATCAAAAACGGTGATAATGTAGGATTATCGGGCTTCACCGCATCAGGTACTCCTAAAGTTGTAACAGTTGCTTTGGCAAAGCGAGCCAAAGAACTCCATGAAAAAGGACTCCCCTTCAAGATCAATCTATTCACGGGTGCATCTACCAACGACCATGTCGACGGCGAGCTCTCTCGCGCAGATGCTATAGCCATCCGTACCCCATATCAGGGTCACAGCGACTCGCGAAAGGCTATCAATGCACAGGCGATCAACTATTTCGACGGTCATCTCAGCATGTTGGCGCAGGATTTACGCTATGGCTTCTATGGCGATATCGATGTTGCCATCATCGAGGTTACGGAAATGAGCCCCAACGGCGACGTTATCCTTGGCGCCGGCCTCGGCATGACTCCGACACTCGCGAAGATGGCAAAAAAGATTATTCTGGAATATTCAAGCTACTACAAGACATCATTCCGTGGATTCCACGACAACTATGTTCCTCTTGATCCTCCTCATCGTCGTGAGATTCCAATCTACAAGCCATCTGACCGCATTGGCTCAACAGTGCTCCATCTCGATCCGAAAAAGATCATCGGCGTAGTTCCCTCCAATGCTTCCGAGGGCGTGAAGCCCTTCACTCCTTCCGATGAAGTGACTCATCAGATCGGCGAGAATGTATGCAACTTCCTCGTGCAGCAGCTTCGTTCAGGTATGCTTCCCAAGGAATTCCTTCCTATACAGTCCGGAGTAGGCAACGTGGCTAACTCTGTGCTTTACGGTCTCGGAGAGAACCCTGACATTCCGCCGTTTGAAATGTACACAGAGGTGATCCAAGACGCCGTAATGAGCCTTATGGAACAGGGTCACTGCAAGTTCGCATCCACATGCGCCATGACATTCTCCGATGATGCGATGCTTCACTTTATGGAGAACATCGACTTCTTCCGCGATAAGATCCTTCTCCGTTCGGGAGAGATTTCAAACAGCCCGGAAGTAGTGCGCCGGCTCGGTGTCATAACCATGAACACAGCCCTTGAGGCCGATATCTATGGCAATGTCAATTCCACACATGTGCTTGGAACCAAGATGATGAACGGCATCGGAGGTTCGGGCGACTTCACGCGCAACGGCTATCTCTCCATCTTCTCCTGCCCGTCGATCCAGAAGGGTGGCAAGATTTCCGCCATCGTGCCGATGTGCTCGCATATCGACCACTCGGAACATTCGGTTAATGTGCTCATCACAGAGCAGGGTGTGGCAGATCTCCGCGGCAAAGATCCGCGTCAGAGGGCAGCCACCATCATTGAAAACTGCGTTCACCCGATGTATAAAGAAATCATGTGGGACTATCTTAAGCTGGCCAACAAGGGTGCCAAGGCCCACACTCCGCATCATCTTCACGCTGCATTCGCGCTGCATGAGACCTTCATTGACTGTGGAGACATGTCGCAGGTGGACTTTGCAAAATATTATTGATTTTGATTTAGCTATAATAAAAATAGCGGTTGGCGTATCTTCGTCAGCCGCTATTTTAATATTCTTATCAGTCTAATTAGTCTTATCGGTCTTATTAGGCTATCCGGCGACATTCATCAGCTTTATCTCAGTCTCCGAAGATGAAGGGGGTCAGGGCTTTAGTCGGCGTTCCGTTTTCAAAGCAGCCTAAATTATATCCACCGTTGTAGCCTTCCGGAGCTTCCGGTTCCCAATAGAATATTCCCTCTGAGTCAGCTTGCATAAGCCTCTTTATGAACTCCGCGCACAGCTCTCCCTGATCATACGGCATGCCGACCTCGCAGATCATTACCGGACGTCCGTAGCGCTGTTTCAGATAGTCGATATTGGTGATGGCATCCTTAGTCACACCTTCCCATCCGCCGGCGTAGCCGTTCTGGGCTGCCCAATAAGGGTAGATGGACATGCCGATCATATCATATTTGCCTCCATATTGCTCGAACATACCGAACATGCGGTCGAAGCGCTCACGATCATAGCCGTTGTCAAGATGCACGATCACTTTTGCTTCCGGAAGCACTGCTTTCACGGCGTCGTAGCCCGCATTGTTCAGGGCGGTCAACTGCTCAGGGTTGTCAAGAGACCCTACAGGGAGCATCATTCCCGGAGTTGTCTCGTTCCCTATCTGCACCCACTCCGGAGTCACGCCAATATTCTTGAGGGCGGTAAGCGTTTCCGTGACATGTTTCGCCAAAGCCTTCGTCTGCTCGTCGAAAGTAAGTTTCTTCCATGCCTCTGGCATCTCCTGCTGTCCCGGATCCGCCCAATGGTCGGAGAAATGGAAATCTATCATCGTGCGAAGTCCCAGATCTGACGCTCGCTTGGCTTTAGCCATTACATCCGGGATGGAATTCCATCCGTTTTGGGGATTTACCCATACGCGCAGACGTATGGAGTTGACTCCGCAATAGTCGCGCAGGAGCTGCATGCATTCCATTTCCTTCCGTTCGTCATCGGGAGTGTAGAATTTGTAGCCTTCTGCCTCCAGCTGCGTCAGCCAGCCTACGTCTGCTCCCTTGGCATATCCTGATTTCGTATCTCCGGCAAACCCGGCAAGCGACGACAGCAGCAATGTTGACAATAAGATTGTTTTAAGTTTCATAATGTCTGATATTATAAAGAAAGTCCGCCTTCCCGGCGGACTTTCAGTTTGTGATGTGTCTGCTTCTTATTTCTTCTTTACCTTGATCACAGGATGATGTCCTGCGAAATTGATGGTGACCGTAGCGCTCCCGGCTGTATTGAAGTTAGAGCCGTTAACCGATGGATTCAGAAGTGCGCCGCCATAATTCATATCCCAGTTGCTGTTCATTCTGATCTTCCATTCGCCGTCAAGATCGGCTTCTCCTGTCCATACTGTCTGATCGGCATTCGGCGTAAGGTCTATGTCTCCGCCCCAGTTGTTCATGCTGCCGATCATGCCGATGGTGTTGATCTTAGTAAGGGTATAGGTGTTGCTGTCAAAATCAACTGTAACCCAATAGAGACCATCTCCATCTGTAGGAGCTATGTTGGAATCGCCTGTCGTGCCGAGAGCTTCGGGATTGCATCCGATCCAGTCGCCGTTGACTGTATAGAACTTGAAGCCCTCACCTGAGATGAGCACGGAGCCTACATATTTGTTCGTATCTACATCGTTTTCCTTAACGCAGTAGAGATACTGGCTGGCATCGAAACTCCAGCCATTGTACGAACCGGGAGTCTTCACCACATTGGTCTCGATCACCATCTGCGACACCATTGGAGTCACTGTCATGCTGGCGGAAGCGATGGCTTCACCCGGAGTGCCGAAACCATAGACAGCACCGGTAGTCTCGTTCTTGACATCGGCGGAAAGACGCAGATACACCTCGTTGGCACTCACGTCATCTCCGAAAAGATCCATGCCTGCCATGTGAAGATCCATTGCGGATGCCGACACCACATTGTCTACATATGATATAGCGAGATCGGTAACCGCTCCGTTGAAATCCTCGCTGTCCGACATCCGGACCTTCGGAAGCAGGATAAGATTCTCCGGAAGGGAGTCTCTGGAAATAGTGAAAAGGGTCACGTTGCCGTCAAGTCCGAGATCGTCGAGATTCACGGATGTTGGAGCATCCTTGGCCACTGTTACGTCGGCAGTGGTCAGAATCGGACCCTGCTGGTTTTCCTGAATCGGAGCTACGGCAGGCGCCTCTTCACAGGATGTCATGATGCCTCCCGCTATCGCTGCCATCAGCAGAATATTTATTTTCTTCATTTGCATTTTTATTCTTTTATTCTTTAATGACTTTCCTCTCAGGTCCGGCATCCGGACCTGAGATAGAGTTCTTCTTAGCCGATAGGCGTGAGTGTCAGCGTGTACTTGTTGCCCTTCTTGCGGAGAGTTACAGTACCTGTGAAGTTATCGTTGAGCTTGATATTTGTGCTGCTTCCTAATTCGAGGCTGAAGTTTGTGCCGATTGTTATCACATCCTTCCCTGCAGCTGCGCCGAGATTGATGTCTGCCCAGTCTGCATCCGCAACCTTAAATTCGGTGCCGGCGTTGATCGTGACATTAGGACATTCCCAGATCCCTTTGACGTCTGTGGTCTGGAATTCCAGTGAAGTGCCCCAGTCGTTCATGCCGCCGCGCAGGTAGATGCCTGAAGGCTGACCCGGTGTGTCTGACTCCATAGGATAGAAGATCACTGACCATGACTGACCTGAACCGCTCAGTGTGATCGATCCCTTGAACTCTTTAGACAGCGCTATGTCACCGGCATTCCATCCAAGCTCATATTTCTGACCGAATATAGGATCGCCGTTACCCATACCGAGGTTTAGATCACCCCAGCCCTTGTCTGCAAACTTGAATTTGGTTCCTACAGGAATTTCTACAAACGCAAGTTCATACGTGTTGGCTTCTGTTGTAGTCACGAATTCATAGTCGGGGAGCTTTTCGATCGCTGCGGGGTCATTATCATTAAATGCAGGATTGAGCCAATCGTTAAGTTCGCCTCTGATATAATATCCGGTTGGCAGATCCGGCACTATGATTGCAAGATAACCGCAAGATATTGCCTTGCCGAGAATTACGGTATTGGATGTGTATGCCGTTCCGAGAGTCACTTCCTCGCCATCTTTCACCACTGTGGTTGTGACAGGATTTCCGTTCTCGTTCACCACATTGGCGTGCAGGCGAGCATATACTGTCTTATATTCGGTGGGTATCTGGGCTGCCTCCTTGATGTCGAGCATCTTGCAGAGAGCCTCAGCTATTTCCCTGCGGCTCGGATTGATGTTGGAGCAGTCTTTGTAGGCAGTTCCTAATGACACGGAGCCGGGGGTGCTGACACCCTCAGGGGCTGTGAAATTATTGTAGATCGAGACTTCAAGGGTGTAAGCCACTGATGCCGCATACCCGTATTCCTTCGGCTGTGAACATGTCAGCAGAAACGTTTCAGACGCATTTTCTTCTGTGATGTCTACCGACATGTTCTGCATCTCCGGCTGGTTCAGGAAATTCAGCACCTGATCTCCCTCGTGGAAATTCAATACGGGATTGTCATCCCATGTCTCGTTGCAGGCTGTGAAGCCTAAAGCCGCCGCCAAGGCGGCAAACATTAACGATATTTTTTTCATTTTGAATAATTTCATAGTTTGGAATTTCGCCTTTTGTTATCAATAACCCGGGTTCTGTTCGAAATCCGGCTGTGAAGCGCGGATATTGGCGGGAATAGGCATTACGTCGTAGCGCGAGGAGATGGCGTTGCCGTTAAGGTCATTGCCTTTCCACGACCACAGGAGCTGGTTAGGTCCTGTGAATTTGCCAAAACGCACGAGGTCGCTGCGGCGCGTCATTTCCCAATAAAGTTCACGGCTGCGTTCGTCAAGAAGGTTGTCTGCGGTATACGATGCCATATCCCACTCCATCACGCCTGCACGCTGGCGGATAAGATTGACATACTCGAGACCCTTCTGCTTGTCGGCGCCTCCGTTAAGCGCTGCCTCTGAATACATGAGGTAAACGTCGGCAAGTCGGATAAGGGCGAGGTCGGTGCCTCCGAATGATGTGCTGATGATATTGCTGCTGAAGATATTGCCGCAGGGATTCACCGGATGATGTGGTGGGAAGTAGTCTGTGCCGCGGCTAAGACCTGTCCACTTGATGCAGAGATAGCCGTCACCCCACTGGGTGTATTCATCGTTTGATATCTTATACTCCTTCTCAGCATTGTTGCCTTTGTCATCGACGAAATTTACTTTTCCTCTTACCCAGAGCGCCCAGCGCTTGTCGCTGTCGGTAAATCTCTCTGAGAATTCCTTCACGGCTTTAGTACATTGCCATGTTTGCGTCGTGCCATAGTCAAGTCCGTTTAAGCCGCCTCCGTTATATATCGGGCTCGCGATAAGGAATGTTGTGCCTCCCCAGCTCTGAAGGCGGTCGCCGTCAAACGGTATACCCCACAGGATCTCGTTCTCTGCTGTCATCTTTCCTCCCGGCATATAGTCTTTTGCATCGCGGCAGAAGAGATGGAGATACTCTTGAGCAAGACCCGATTCTTTGAAACCACCTCCCCTGTGACGGTTGATGATGTTTTCGCAGCGTGTGGCGCACTTGTCCCATGCCGGTGTGCCGGTATAGACGCCGGCATTGAGATAAAGACGGGCCAGGAGTGCTTCTGCAGCGTCCTTGCCTACCCTGCCGTATTCATTGGCTGTAAGGGTTGTCTTCAGGTCACTGTTGTCAACAAGATCGACAAGCTCACCTTCAAGCCATTCGTAAAGTTCCGCACGGCTTATCTGCTTCGGAGTGGTCTGTCCGTCCGGTTTGTCGAGTGTGAACGACGATTTTCCGAAGATATCCAGCATCCAGTAGTAGCTCATTGCGCGAAGAGTGCGCACCTCGCCGCGGAGAGCCTTGATTTCTGCATTCTCGTTATCGACCGATTCTGCAAGGAACTGGTTGCAGAGCGCTATGTGTGCGAAAAGACGGGAATATGTACCGTAGATATTGCCGTTTGTGGCGTCATATGTGTTGGTGTTGAGGTCATAGATACCGTCGTCTTTCCATATCCAGATTACTTCATCGCTCGGGAACTCGTTCATCATGAAGATGGCACGGGTGTACTGACCGCGGCCGTTATCAAGACCTGAGATGATCGAAGAGCCGGCTCCGTCGTTGCCCGAGGTCGCCATACTCTGATAGCACTCCATCGCCTCGTTGTAGAGAAGTGTCGGACTTGTGGGCGATTCAAGATTGGGGTCGATCGGCTCAAGATCAAGATCTCCCACGCAGGAGGTCATGCCAAGGCTCATCGCTGCGACTCCAAACATTAGATATTTATTGATTTTCATATTGAATTTATCCAACTTTAGTGTGACTGATTTTGATTAGAATGTGGCTACCAAGCCGATCGAGTATGTAGTGGAACGCGGATAGACACTGTTGTCGATGCCGCCGAATACTTCAGGATCGATGCCGTTGTATTTCGTGATCACGAATGGATTCTGTACAGCGCCGAATAGTCGCAGACGGAGGCTGCCGTTGAGAAGTTCATTCCACATATAGCCCAGTGTGATGTTGTCGCATCTCAGGTACGAACCGTTTCTCAGGTAGTAGTCGCTCATATAGCGGGGCTGCTCGAAATAATAGTCAGTCTTAAGAATGTTGTTAAGACCGTTCTGGTTGAGTGTGTTATATGTGCTCTTTGTTGAGAGTGCGTTGTTGTAGACATAGTTGCCGATCGACGCGCGGAGATTGAAGCCCAGATCCCAGTTCTTCCAGCGGAACTGTGAGCCGAATGTCATGGTCACCTTCGGATCCGGCGACTTGTTGATGATCTTGTCGGCTTCGTCGATCTGTCCGTCGCCGTTCTGGTCTACATATACGCCCTCAAGTGGTGCTCCGTTGGAGTCATACACCTGCTGCAGCAGATAGAACGAGTTTGCCGGGTGACCCACGGAATGGATCTGAACCGTGTTGCCGTTACCTCCGGAGATTCCGCCTGTCTTGAATACTGAGTTGTTCGTAAGGGCTGTGATCTCGTTGTGGTTCCAGCCGATGTTGTAGTTGAGTGTCCAGGTGAAATCCCCGGTCACGATCGGCTTGGCTGAAATGTTGAATTCAACACCGTAGTTTTCAAGTGAACCGATATTGTTGTTGAGCATGTTAGTGGTTGAAGAACCTGCCGCCACTGCTACGAATGCAAGAAGGTCCGTGGTCTTGCGGTAGTAATATTCGATGCTGCCGCTGATGCGGTTGTTCATCACACCGAAATCGATGGCTGCGTTCCAGTTGGTGGTTGTTTCCCATGTCAGGTTCGGGTTGTATCCCTGGGCGTATGTCGGAAGAACCCAGTTGATGCTTCCGTCAGGAAGCAGACCGCCGGGATAAGCCACTGTCGGTGATGCAACGCCGTAGAGAGGCATGTAGTTGATGGTGCCACCGATCTCCTGCTGTCCGGTCTGACCCCAGCCGAGACGGAGCTTCAGCTCATTGAGCCAGCCTCTCGAACGTTCCATGAAGCTCTCCTCATTGATCTTCCATCCGAGTGCTACAGATGGGAAGACGCCCCAACGCTTGCCTTTTGCAAAGCGTGAAGTGGCATCGCCGCGGATATTGAATGTCACAAGATAGCGGTCATAAAAAGCATAGTTGATTCGTCCGAAGAATGAAAGCAGCTGGATTCGGTTCGCCCAGTGATAGTTCCCGTTCTCGCCGAAAGGATCGTCGGTGAAGTTTTTGCCTACGAGATCTACAGTTGCAGGATTGACATTCATGATGATGCCGTCGGCTGTCTGTACAGGGAAATTATACTGAGGTGTCAATCTGAAGCCGGAGTCGCCGTTTGCGCCGGAATACCAGCCGTCGGCATGGCGGCGCTGCCATGAGTAGCCGGCAGTCACGTCAAGTGCCGAATGGGCTGCCTCGAAGTCATTTTTATAATTTAGATAGAAGTCAAGGAGAGTATTGCTCTTGAACTGATAGGTGTCTGTCTGATATCCGCCTCCAAAGTCGCTGTGATTTCTCCATGCATCCGCTGAGTTGGCTGCTATGGCGTTCACCTCGTTGGTCTTGCTCACGTCATAGCCTAAGTTCAGGTTGGCGTGAAGTTCGGGAAGGAAATGGAAAGAGTAATCAAACTGGATATTGCCGTTGCTTCTCCACACATTTGCATAATTGTCTCTGTTGAGTAGCATACCCACCGGGTTGAGAGACGCGTTTTTGTTGATCTGGATCGTGTTGTCGCCACCTACACTGTATATCTCGGTGAATCCGTTGAATAGATACTGCTGACCTGTATCGCCGCCGGTGATGGGACGGTTCTCATATATCGGCAGTGTCGGATTAAAGCTTGTCGCTCCGCTCACTGCGCCTGAGTCTCCGAAGCGGTTACGGATATAGTAACCTTTCGCATTGGCGTTGATGCTCAGATGATTGTCAAAGAACTTGGGCGACAGGTTGAATCCGAACGTCACGCGGTCCATCTTCGAATTCTTAAGGATACCGTTTGAGTTCATATAGCTGGCGCTTATATGATATGGAAGGAAACCTGCTGTGCCGCCTACTGAAAGGTTGTAGTCGGAGCTTACTGTCGTGCGGAGCACTTCATTCTGCCAGTTGGTGTTGGCGTCGCCGAGCATGTTAGCCTCGCCGGAATTATCTCCGAAACGGCTGATGATGAGATCGCGGAATTCACCGCTGCTCAACACATCCCATTTCTTAGCCGCAGTGTTCACATACATGTTGGCTGAGAAATTAACCTGCGGTTTGCCGCTCTTTCCCTTCTTAGTCTGGATGATGATGACGCCGTTTGAAGCGCGAGATCCATAGATGGCGGTTGCGGACGCATCTTTCAGGATGGTCATAGCCTCGATATTTTCAGGAGAGATCATCGAGAGGGGGTTGCCCATACCCTGAACGCCGCCGTTGTCGAGAGGCACTCCGTCTAACACGATGAGAGGATCATTGTTTGCATTGAGCGATGAACCGCCACGGATTCGTATTGTGCCGCCTCCTTCAGGACCGCCTGCGGTTGTGACAACCACACCCGGAGTCTGACCTACGAGCAAGTCCTGCACTGAAGTTGCAAGTCCGGCTTCCACTTCATCAGGATTGATTACCGCTACGGAGCCTGTAGCGTCAGATTTCTTCACGGAGCCATAACCGATCACGACTGTCTCGGCGAGCATCGTGGAGTTTTCCTGAAGGGTCACCTTTATTTCAGTGCGTCCCTTCACTGCTACTTCCTCAGAGTTATATCCGATGTAGCTGATCACGAGAGTGGCATTCGGATCGACATTGATGGTGAAATTGCCATCGAAGTCTGTCGCTGTGCCGTTTGACGTGCCCTTTTCCATTACGGTGGCACCGATTAGGGGTTCGCCCGTTGGATCATCCACGATACCATGGACTGATATCTTCTGGGCCAGAGCGGGAAGCGTGAATGTCAGCAGCATTGCCAATGACAATAGCGCTTTCCGGCTGAGTGTAAAACAAACGTTTTTCATGCAGGATTTTTTTAGGTTCTACATTTTTATAATTAAATCTCAGATTCTGGTTAATCTACCATGATGTTTTGAATGCCAAAAAGATATAATTACCGTCTGTAGAGACATGGATTATATACTATATTTTTCTATCGCTTGACACTTCATATTGGCTCCAAAATTAAACAAAATTTTACAATTCCCCCCCCCATAAATGTTAAAACATGTTAACAGATATAAAAATTATCCCATTTTTAACATTTCGGAAAACACATAAATTTATTCCCGCATCAAAATTTTAACTTTTATTAATATTCTTGTTATGATAAAAACAAGTAACTTTGCATCGCCTCCCAAACCGAGACCCAGCAGAGCGATTCTCTTCGCGCTCCCCCCGATAAGAGACCGCAATATTATTATAATTGATCATTGATCATTGATAATTGATCATTGATCATTGATAATTGATCATTAATCGTTAATCTAAATGCTGATAGACAAGATTAGATCAGGAGAGACTCTGAGTTTCAGACAGCAGCTGAAGCTGACCGCACAACTGTCGTGGCCGGCGATGATGGCGCAGCTATCAAGCATGATGATGCAATATATCGACGCGGCGATGGTGGGGCATCTCGGCGCCGATCCTTCCGCATCTGTGGGCCTTGTCTCTACCTCCCTCTGGCTCTTCTGGGGAATATGCTCTGCTGTCACCATGGGGTTCTCGGTGCAGGTGGCTCACAGCATCGGCGCATCCGACCATATGCGGGCACGCCGCATACTGAGGCAGAGCATCACGGCCTGTTTTCTATTCAGCCTGCTTGTGGCAATAGCCGGGGCCGCGATAGCATGGCCCCTCCCCCATTGGCTTGGAGGAAAGGAAAGCATCTGCCATGATGCGTCGGTATATTTCCTCGTGTTTGTGCTTGCACTCCCCCTCTTCACAATGAACTATCTCGGCGGAGGGATGCTTCGTTGCAGCGGCAACATGAAGGTGCCCGGAGCACTGAATGTGATGATGTGCGTTCTCGACGTCATCTTCAATTTCCTGCTGATCTTCCCTGCTCGTGAAATCGACGTGGCCGGATTGCATATTCCGGTGCCCGGTGCCGGACTCGGCGTGCTTGGAGCTGCCCTCGGCACTGCTGCCGCGGAAATCATCACGGCCGGGCTTATGATGTATTTTCTCTGTTTCCGTCAGGATGGACTCGCGATAGCAAAGATAAAGGAAAAAGGCAGTTTCCGCATGGAATGGGAGGTTTTGCGCAAGGCGCTGAAGGTGTCGGCCCCCATGACTCTCGAACACGTGGTGATATGCGGCGCACAGATAGCGGTGACAGTAATAGTGGCGCCGCTTGGAGTGATGGCGATCGCGGCAAATGCATTTGCCGTCACGGCGGAAAGCCTGTGCTATATGCCGGGCTACGGGATTGCTGACGCGGCGACGACTCTCGTCGGACAAAGCTATGGCGCTAAACGAAAGGATCTGGCCAAGAGATTCGGATACATCACTGTCGGACTCGGCATGCTGACCATGAGCATGATGGGGGTGGTGATGTATATTCTTGCGCCGGAGGCGATGCAGCTCATGACTCCCGTGAAAGACATTATAGATCTCGGCGCCGGAGCTTTGCGCATCGAGGCATTCGCCGAGCCTATGTTTGCCGCCTCGATAGTGGCATATGGCGTGATGATAGGTGTTGGCGACACCGTGCTGCCGGCGATTATGAACTTCAGCAGCATCTGGCTCGTCAGGGTACCGCTTGCCGCATGGCTCGCCCCGCTCATGGGGCTCTCCGGCGTTTGGCTCGCGATGTGCATCGAGCTCTGTTTCCGGGGAGCGATCTTCCTTTGGAGGCTGATCTCCGGCGCGTGGCTGAAGAAAGGGCTCTGATTGTAAGAGCCAATCTCATAAAAATCGAGATGGACTCTAATGCCCCGTCTCATAAAAAATGGGGCCTAAAAAAAAAGGATGCACTCCTCGCGCATCCTTTTCTATTCATATCTTAAGTGCTTTTTACTTAACGATCACTTTCTGTGCCTTAGTGCCCTGACGCTTGATGAAGAGACCATTTTCAGGATTGGCCACGCGTACGCCCTGAAGAGTGAAGTATTCGACAGGAGCATTTTCAACACCTGCAATATTCTCAACTGCGCTTGTACCTTCGCCAGTCACAGTGATATAGTAGATGTGGCAACCGTTGGTATTGGTGATCTGAACGTCATTCTTCTCAGCTGCAGTTGCAGGCACCATCCATTCCTGTTCCTCATAAGTTGTTGGAGGAGTGACAGTGCTTCCGTCGGGAGCTTTGAGCTCTTCTTCGCCTATGGTAAGCTTCACGCCACGCGCATCTGAGTTCTTGTGTGACTCGACACCCATCTTGATAGTCGCGCCTGCAGGCACTTCGGGAATCACAAAGTATTTGAGTTCTTTTGAACCTAACCAAAGATATTTGGAACCATGATAGGTGCCTAAAGAAGTTTCAGGATAGTCGACTGCGATGGCGAGTGAGCGGTTTTTAGTATTTGTGTAAACGAGACCTTCGAGCTCCTTGATGACTACATCATTAGCCATTACGTAACCGTCGGCACTCAGATCTGCTGTGGCAGAAATCTGCCAGAAGCATTTGTTATCGACAGTAACTCCGTCACCTTTCTCATCATCTGTCCAGTTCTCGCCGGCTTTGAGGTTAGCGACTGTTTCCTCGCTCCAATTTGTGAAGTCCCAAGACTTGATTACAGACTGAGCAGAAGCTGAAACAGAAACGAGAGCCGCTGCCAAAAGAGTAAAAGTTTTCTTCATACGATTTAGTTTATAATTTAGGTTAATTTCTGACTTTTCGATTGTTTTGTTCATGGTCTGCATAACACTGCACCACACCATGGCAATCTTTGCAAAATTACAAAAAATATTCTCTCTTTATATAATTTTAATAATTTTTAACTTACAGCAATTATATTTTCGCGCCCGACAGGCGGCTTTTCACAGAGTTTTATATTTGGGGAAGCAGGGGGAGTCTGCCCGAATTGTCGATGATCCTGACCCGGACTTCCGAAGCGTCAATTTTTTGCTCTTCTTCCTCTTGGCTACGGATCCGCTTTCTGATTGCCTCCTCATCAAGAGAATCACGGCTTGAGATACGCGCGATACGCACATCCTCAGATGCCGTCACCATCCATATCTCATCACACATCTCTGCCAGACCGGAGGTGACAAGAATGGCTGATTCCACAAAGCAGCGTTGCTGTCCCTTGAAAATGAGGGCATCATGCCATGCCGCCACATCGACGCGCACCAACTGATGGACAAGCGAATTGAGCCAAAGTCTCTCCTCGTCGCTGTCGAACACACG
>CAMWJD010000060.1 GCA_947174515.1 uncultured Porphyromonadaceae bacterium | reverse complement strand
CATCAAGAAGAAGCACATCCTTAACATCACCGCTAAGCACACCACCCTGGATAGCAGCACCGATTGCCACAACCTCATCAGGGTTGACTGATTTATTCGGTTCCTTACCGAAGATCTGCTTAACCTTCTCCTGGATTGCCGGAATACGAGTTGAACCACCTACAAGGATTACTTCATTGATTTCGCTTGCGCTAAGACCTGCATCCTTAAGAGCCTGGATACATGGAGCTGCTACTGCATCGATAAGTTTCTCTGAAAGCTGCTCAAACTTAGCACGAGTAAGAGTCTTAACAAGGTGCTTAGGACCTGAAGCAGTTGCAGTGATATAAGGAAGGTTGATTTCAGTTGAAGTAGAGCTTGAAAGTTCTACCTTAGCTTTCTCAGCTGCTTCTTTAAGACGCTGCATTGCCATTGGATCCTGACGGAGATCTACGCCTTCGTCTTTCTTAAATTCATCTGCAAGCCAGTCGATGATAACGTGGTCGAAGTCATCACCGCCAAGGTGTGTGTCACCATTCGTAGACTTAACTTCAAATACCCCATCACCAAGTTCAAGGATTGAAATATCAAATGTACCGCCACCAAGGTCGAACACCGCGATCTTCTGCTCAGTCTGACTCTTGTCAAGACCATAAGCAAGCGCTGCTGCAGTAGGCTCGTTTACAATACGACGTACCTTAAGACCTGCGATCTCGCCGGCTTCCTTAGTAGCCTGACGTTGAGAGTCGTCGAAGTAAGCAGGAACTGTGATCACAGCTTCGGTCACTTCCTGACCAAGATAATCCTCAGCTGTCTTTTTCATCTTCTGAAGGATCATTGCCGAAATCTCCTGCGGAGTGTAGTCGCGGCCATCGATATCAACTTTAGGAATATCATTCTGGCAAACTACTTTATAAGGAACTCGCTTGATCTCGTCTTCAACCTGTGAGCATTTTTCACCCATGAAGCGCTTGATCGAATAGATAGTTCTTGTTGGATTGGTGACAGCCTGACGTTTTGCAGGATCACCGACTTTTCTTTCGCCACCGTCAACAAATGCCACTACAGAAGGAGTGGTGTTACGGCCTTCGGCGTTAGGTATTACAACAGGGTCTTTACCTTCAAGTACGGCAACACAACTATTTGTGGTGCCAAGGTCAATACCAATAATCTTTCCCATGATATTTATACAATTTAATTTTAGTTAATAATTTCGTTATTTCTATCTAAGGACCAAGCATCCGGCAACCGCCTCAGCTATTTGTCCTCGTCTGATATATTAACAAATGACGTGCTAAATGTTTCACTTTTCAAAAAAAAATGCGACCACTATTGACAATTATTTAAATATCAATCAATTAATTTTAACAATACTTATAAAAATCAATTAAATATCTATGTCAAAACCCATGTCATAACTGACAAAAACAAAAAAAATAACAAAAAATAACGAAATATTAAGATATTTTTACTAATTTTGCACTCCTAAGAAAATTATATCCCAAGTTAGGGTGCGCCATGCAAGGCGATAATAGATAAAAATATGAAGAAACTACAGGAAAAGCTATCGCAATACGATGCTCCGCAAAAAGCAAAAGCTGCGGGCGTGTATCCTTATTTCCGTCCGATCTCAAGTGAGCAGAACACAGAAGTTCTAATGAACGGCAAGAAGGTCTTGATGTTTGGATCCAATTCCTATATGGGACTCACTAATCACCCTAAAGTGATAGAGGCAGCAGTAGAGGCAACCAAGAAATACGGTACCGGCATGGCCGGAAGCCCCTTCCTGAACGGAACTCTTGACATACACAAGGAACTTGAAGCCCGAATTGCCGACTATGTAGGGAAGGACGACGCAATCGTCTATTCCACCGGATTTGGAACAAATCTTGGCGTTGTCAGCACACTCACCGGACGAGAAGACTATATAATATGTGACGAGCAAGATCATGCGTCGATAGTGGAAGGACGACGTCTGTCATTCTCCCAGCCTCTCAAATACAAGCACAATGATATGGAGTCGCTTGAGAATGTATTGAAGAAGTGCAAACCAGACAGCATCAAGCTTATAGTCACCGACAGTGTTTTCTCAATGGAAGGCGACGTGGCAAAACTGCCGGAGATGGTAGACTTGGCTAAGAAATATGATGCGAGCCTAATGGTAGACGAAGCTCATGGCATAGGAGTATTTGGAGAAGGAGGACGCGGCGTAGTCAATCATTTCGGATTGACAAAAGATGTAGACCTCATCATGGGCACATTCTCAAAGTCGTTTGCATCGTTGGGAGGCTTCATAGCCACCGACAAGGAAATCACCAATTTCCTACGCCACCACTCAAGAAGTTACATCTTCACCGCATCCATCACCCCCGCTTCAACAGCTGCCGCTCTCGCCGCTATGGATATTATGCTCAGCGAGCCTGAACGCCAGAAACATCTGTGGGACATCACGAATTATGCTCTCGAGAATTTCCGGGCAATGGGATGCGAAATCGGCAATACGTCAACACCCATCATTCCACTTTTCATACGTGACGACTACAAGACATTCAAAGTGACTCGTGATCTGCTTGATGAAGGAGTATTTGTAAACCCGGTTGTTTCACCGGCAGTTGCCCCTCAAGACACTCTTATCCGCTACTCCCTAATGGCAACTCACACCAAAGAGCAAGTCACACGTTCGCTTGAAGCAATACAAAAAGTATTCAAAAAGCACGAAATCATAAAGTGAGATCACTTGAATTCAAACTCGAACATACCTGCTCCGGCACCCAAGCCAGAGCAGGCATTATTACTTGTGGACACGGCCAGATAAAGACACCGATCTTTATGCCCGTAGGCACAGTAGGAAGTGTAAAAGCAGTACACCAACATGAACTCCGTGATGACATCAAGGCACAGATAATTCTTGGCAACACGTATCATATTTATCTGCGGCCGGGACTTGAAATTCTGCGTCAAGCCGGAGGACTGCACAAATTTATCGGATGGGAACGACCTATCCTTACCGATTCCGGAGGTTTTCAAGTCTTCTCCCTGTCGGGGAACAGAAAACTTAAAGAAGAAGGTGCCTATTTCAGAAGTCATATCGATGGCAGCAAACATCTTTTCACACCGGAAGGAGTTGTAGATATCCAGCGCATTATCGGAGCCGACATAATGATGGCACTTGATGAATGTACACCCGGAGATGCCGACTACGAATATGCAAAGAAATCATTGGGGCTGACACATCGCTGGCTTAAAAGAGGATGGTCTCAATATAATTCGACAGAAGGGCTCTACGGCTATCGGCAGACATTCTTTCCGATAGTGCAAGGTTGCGTTTACCCGGATCTTCGTCGCGAATCTGCAAAATTTGTGACTGACTTGAACGCCGACGGCAATGCAATCGGAGGTCTTGCTGTGGGCGAACCGACTGAAAAGATGTATGAAATGATCGAGATCGTGAACGACATTCTTCCAAACGATCGCCCCCGCTACCTGATGGGTGTGGGAACTCCCGCCAATATCCTTGAGGCCATCGACCGAGGAGTCGACATGATGGACTGCGTCATGCCTACCCGCAATGGGAGGAACGGTATGCTTTTCACTCGAAACGGCATCATGAACATGAGAAATAAAAAATGGGCCGATGATTTCAGTGCTCTTGATCCCGGTGGGCCTACCTATGTCGACGAAGTCTACTCCAAAGCGTATGTGCGCCATCTGTTTATTGCCAATGAACTCCTCGCCATGCAAATCGCAAGCATACACAATCTTGGATTCTACCTTTGGCTTGTAGAAGAAGCAAGGAAACACATAGAAACCGGCGATTTTCCATCGTGGAAAAAGGAAATGGTGACAAGAGTCACCCAAAGAATGTAATCACCGTGGAAAACGAAAATAACGAAATGAAAAAAAAGAAGCACTTCCGCTTCAACTTCAGTCCTGTTCTTTCCATCTTGGATAGATACATTCTAAAAAAGTTTCTCGGAACCTATTTTCTCGCTACGTTGCTTTTGCTTCTCGTGATAGCCATGTTTGACATCACAGAGAAACTTGACGCGTTCCTTACAGCTCCGCTCAAGGAGACGCTGTTTGATTATTTCGCCTCATTTCTCCCCTATTTTGCCAACATGCTCTCCCCTCTCTTCGTATTCATTTCCGTAATCTTCTTCACCACCAAGCTTGCCGACAACTCCGAAATTATTGCAATGCTATCAAGCGGAATCACATTCCGCCGGCTTCTAAGGCCGTATATGATAGGGGCAGCCATAATCGCAGCCCTGACATTTGCACTTTCAAACTATATAATTCCTCCGACCAATGTAAAACGTATTGCATACACTAATAAATATGTCAGAAACAAGGCGGTGGAATACGGCACGAATATTCAATTGATGGTAAGGCCTGGTGAAGTGGCATATATAGGAAGATTTGACAACCTTACTAAACGAGGATACCGCTTTTCATTAGATAAATTTGATGAGAAAGTCCTTATATCGCGTCTCACAGCAAATTCGGTGGAATACGATTCCACCAAGCTGTATCATTGGACACTCAAAGACTATATGATTCGAGATTTTGACGGGATGAACGAAAATATACGGAAAGGCGCTACTCTCGACAGCATAATCCCGATTGAGCCAAAGGATTTCCTGATTGCATCAAATGATCAGGAAATGCTCACTACGCCTCAACTGTCAGACTACATCAAAAAGCAGAGGATGAGAGGAGTAGCCAACATAAAAAATTTTGAAATAGAAAAGGAAAAACGAATAGCAGCGACCGCCGCGGCATTTATTCTTACATTAATCGGCATGTCGTTATCTTCCAAAAAGATAAAGGGGGGAATGGGCATCAATATCGGAATCGGACTAACATTGAGCTTCAGTTATATCCTTTTTAACGCAATCACATCATCGTTCGCCATCAATGGCTACACATCGCCTGCAGTGGCAATGGAAATACCCAATATCATTTATCTGATAATCGGCATTATTCTCTATCGAAGGGCATCAAAATTCTAACATAAGCTATATTTACGTTTATTTTCATTTTGAACATACAGATTATTTTAGTAACTTTGCAGATGAAGATTAAAAAACAGTAACCTACGTGCGGACATTGGCCGCCAACCCAAAATATAAGTATTGTTGAGATGACAAATATGGATTTCGATTTCAAAGATATCGCACCCCACGATGACTCGGTATTCCGCCCAATTCTGGATAAACTTGTTGTGGATCCCGGGTTTCTTCATGCAATCTCCTATGTCATGCCCAAAGAAGATATCCCTGCGCTTCTCGATGAGTTGAAACGAATTGACAACCGCCATGATTTCCAACATAAAATCATGTTCCCGTTCCTTGAAATGCTTGGTAAGACCACCACATCCGGCATCACTTTAGGAGGAACAAAGTATTTCAATCCTGCGCTCAACTATACCTTCATCACAAACCATCGCGACATAGTGCTCGACGCATCCTTTCTCAACCTTACATTTCTGCGACGAGGATGGCCTACATCAGAAGTTGCTATCGGAAATAACCTTCTTGTTTTTGATTGGATATCCGATCTGGTCAGACTCAACAATAGTTTCATAGTAAAACGAAACACCGGGCTACGCGAAGGTCTTGAAGCTGCAAAAAAACTGTCAGCCTACATCCATTATGCTATCATGGAAAAGCATGAGTCCGTATGGATAGCCCAACGAGAAGGAAGAGCCAAAGATTCAAGCGACCATACACAGGAATCGCTTGTCAAGATGCTCTCTATGGGAGGTGAAGGCACTTTCATGAATAAGATCAAGGAAATCAACCTGATGCCCGTCTCCATAAGTTATGAATATGATCCTAACGACTATCTTAAAGTCAAGGAATTCCTTCTAAGAAGAAGAAATCCAGATTTCAAAAAGTCGCAGAGAGACGACCTGTTCTCTATGGAAATAGGTCTGCTCCAGTTCAAAGGGAAAGTTCATTTTCAACTCACTCCGAGAATTAACGTGAGAATTGACGAGATCGGTGAGTTTAAGGATACCAATACAGCCGCAAAATATGTATGCGCACTAATTGACTCAGCCATTCACCGTGGATATGAGATATTCCCCATCAATTATGTGGCATACGACACACTTCATTCCACCGAACGTTTCGCTCATAAATATTCAGAAGAAGAGAAAACTGAATGTCTTGAATATTTTGATAAGCAACTTACCAAAATCGATGTTGACAATATCACTGATGAGGAAAGATCATTCATGAAGGAAATGATTCTCATCATGTATGCCAACCCCCTGAAAAACAAGTTGAAATCTATTTTAGGAGGATTTGAGTGATGAGACTTCCATTGACAGCCATAATTATCTTATTCGCAGTAAGTATCCTTACGGATTTTTATATCTGGACTGATATACGGCAAGGGAAATCCAGAAATAGATGGACCTGGAGCAATATCTACGCCATTTCGTCTATTTTGCTATGGATTTTTTTAGGAGTGACCATCGCACTCCCTCGTCGCGGGCTTGACGGAGGCATATATTCCATTATGTGGATGCTCACTTCATATCTGAGCATATATATTCCGAAAATCATCTACTGCCTGTTTTCAATAATAGGAAGAATACCCCTCATATTCAATTCAAGACGATGGTTATGGCTCAATTACTTAGGGGCTGCGATCGGCATCTTCGGTTTTCTTTTGGTCTGGCACGGTATTCTATATACCCGCACACATCCGCGCAACGTCAATATCACCCTCAAGTCCGAGCGTCTTCCTGAAAATTTCGATGGATACCGAATCGTTCAGATATCAGATCTTCATGTCGGCACATGGGGCTCCGATCCCAAATTCTTATCCGAACTCGTCACTACAGTCAACAATCTGAAGCCGGATCTTATTGTATTCACGGGGGATCTCGTAAATCAGAAAGCCGATGAAATTATTCCATTCAAGGATATTTTATCAAAATTAGAAGCCACTGATGGAGTTTATTCAATTCTTGGCAACCATGATTATGGCGATTATGTGGACTGGCCTTCTAAAACCGCTAAAGAAGAAAATCTTGAACGTCTGAAGAATTATCAAAAAGAAGCAGGCTGGAATTTGCTAAATAATGATCACGATTTCATAGTGAAAGAGAATGGAGGAAAGCGAGATTCAATCGCAATCATAGGAGTTGAAAATTGGGGTGAACCTCCATTCGGGCAATATGGTGATCTTACCAAAGCCTACCCTAATGAAAATGGAAGAAACATAAAAGACAAGAATTTTAAGATTCTCCTGACCCACAATCCTGAGCATTGGGTGCAGCAGGTGAGAAAGAACACCAATATCGACATAAGTCTTTCCGGACATACACACGCTTGGCAAATGAGCATCAATGCTTTTGGCAAAAGATACTCACCTTCTTCATTAAGATACCCCACATGGGGTGGATTCTACACGGAAAACGGAATAGGAGAAATCGAAGACTTCGGTAATCCGGAAACATACGGAGGACTTGAAAGGAATTTGGACAAGCCTTCGCTCTACGTCAATATTGGAGCGGGTGAGGTTGGAATGCCGTTCCGGATCCTTGACAGCAATCCGGAAATCACATTAATCACATTAAAGAAAAAATGACCTCGGCGAAATATGTAAAAGCCGTATTATCAATCGGTTCAAACTTTGGCGAGCGCCAAGAAAACGTTGCATCCGGGATCAAATGGTTATCTGAAATGTTGACAGATGTCTCATGTTCGCACATTTATGCGACACCGGACTGTCATGGTGGTTTTAGAGAATATATAAATGCCGTTTTATCCGGCTACACTATTCTCACTCCTTTAGAACTTGATACCAAATGCAAGCAATTTGAACTTGAACATGGCAGGACTCTTGAAGCAAGGAAAGCCGGAAACGTAGCGATTGACATTGATCTTGTGATATATGGAAATGACATATTACGTCCAAAAGATTTCGCCAGGGAATTTTTTAAAATCGGCTATTCTTGTATATAGAGCATTCCCATAGTGCGTCGGAGATTCACCTCAACGAAAGGCCGAAGCCTTCCATCGGTTTCCACCAGCATATCGACACCCAAAAATCCTTCATATCCTCTAAACACATTTTCAATAATCTTTTTCTGCAATACAATTGCATATTCGAGATTCACCGCCGATATGGCATTGAATTCTTTCTTTATTTGAGACTGAGATTTAACAAAATTGGATATATATTTTCCTCTGTTAGACGTCTCGAAAGATGACAGACCGATATATTCCGCTTCCTGATCTTTAATCTTCCATTCAGAAGCAAAATCCGCCAATCGAAACGCTCCCGTCTCTCCCATCACGCTCCCCTGCCTTCTGATAATTCCATGACACCATTGTCTGACAAGCTCTTCATCCATATCCGCAGCTGTATTTATCACTCCACGTCCACTTGAGCTCCATGGAGCTTTCATCCAACACCGCTTGTGGGCAGAATAAAATTCCATACATTCCGCTTCGGTTTTCAACTCGACAGGCAAATCCACTTTATTGCCGGCATCTACATAATCATTCCAGAGTAAATTCAAACTTATAGTGATGCGCCTATGCGCAAGCTTTCTTATCAGATCAATTGTCTTCTTAGAAGGCAAACATTCAGCCGGAACACCCGCATCCGTAAATCTTCTCAACAAAGCATGATTCCATCCCCAGGGCTCAATCTTTATTCCCCTGTTTCCCTCAAAAATATCTCTGAGCATACCCCATTCCACCAAGGTAAATTTGCTCACCAGATCTTTTGCGTCATCTACAAGAATCAAATCCCCGGCCTCGGCCCATGCTTCAGGAAGCAATTCCAAATTTTTCCTTAATTTTTCCACCTGCTTAGGAGGTGTATAAAAAGACGCCCCCGAAGCGAGGGCGTATTCAGTCTCCGGATTAAACAGGAGAAGTCTCATCAATCATTAAGCTTCTCCCTCTCCTTCAGAGGATTGGAGAAATAAAGTTTATGCTCCAGATATTCTTGAGTCGCGATGAGCGTTGGCTTCGGTAATTTTTCATAAAAACGTGAAATCTCGATCTGTTCACGGTTTTCAGAAACTTCCTCAAGATTGTCGGTCGATGCGAAATCGGCAAGTTTTTTCTCAAGTTCTTTCTTGAGTTCCACTGCAATTTGATTTGCACGTTTACCAATAATGCATACTGTCTCGTATACATTTCCGGTCTGCTCCGACATTGCGATCATATCGCGTGTAACTGTGGTTAATGGTGCGTTTGTCTTTTTGTAGTCCATAATATACAATTATGATTTACGTATAGGGGATTGAAACTTTTTTACTAAATTATTCTCCAACGTGTTTGGATGCAATATTGAAAATCGATTGAGCTTCTGATAAGTTCTTTGATTCGGGATAAGTATTGATAAACGAATAATATTCATCTATCACCTCTCTATAACGGTCTTCACTTTTTTCAGCTATAGAATTCTTAGCTTCCTGAAACTTGGCTTTCAAGATAAGCATCTCAAAATCTTCCTTATATTTGGAATAGGGATAGTCTTTCAACGCATTTTTTGCAGTTATAATGCATGATTCATAATTATTACCGAGGAAATTTCCCAGATTATAATAAAGCTGAGCATTCTGAAGTTGCTTCAACGTAAGTTTATCCTGCATTTCAAAAATGGCATTCTTTGCAATGCCGGCTTTGTCGCTATTCGGGAAATAATCCAAAAATCCTTCAAGCTCATCAATCGCTTTTATAGTCAGACTTTGGTCCAACTGAGCTTCCGGCGAATCAAGATAATATCCATAACCACAATAGAACCGCGAAAGCTCGGCATATTTACCTTTCGGATATCGCTGATAATAATTTTTGAAATAAACACCGGAATTCATATAGTCTTTATTTTCAAAATATGACATAGCGAGCAGGAACGTAACCTCTTCACCATTTTCCGTTCCGCGCATAGGCATCTGCAGATCTTGCAGAAGAGTAATGGCCTGCATATACTTCCGTTGTTGATATGCTTTCTTGGCATAATCAAACTTATATTGCATGTCGGTGCTTTTTAACACCTTTGTGTATTCTCCACATGATGTCATCATCAGCAACATCAGAATGGGGAAAACACATATTTTGAAAAATATCTTCATTTCTTTTCCTTAATAAATGCGTTATTTGCGCAATAAGCATGCAAAGTTAATAAAAATTTCTTTTACAACGATGATTTTTACAATAAAAATTATTAACTTTGAAGTCGAATTCTAAAAAAGAGGTAATTTTTATGAATAATTCGGGTTTTATCAGCCGTCATCCGGTGATGGCGAACTTGATAATAATAATTCTGGTGGCAATAGCGGGACTCGGTATAATATATTTTTCTTTTGCAATATTCACACATCATGGCGAAAGTTCCGTAGTGCCAAGCGTAGAGAAAATGTCATATTCCCGCGCAATCGAGATCCTTCATGACAAAGGATTCAAAGTTGACATCCGGGACTCTCTATATAAGGATGATGAAACTCCGGGATTCGTGATCGAACAGTTTCCCAAAGCTAATTCAATAGTGAAGCCCGGAAGAAAGATTTTCCTATATATAAATGCCGTGCATCCAAAAGAAGTGATTATCGATGAAGATAATAATCCACGGGAAGACGCTTTAAAATCGACATCTTTCCGTCAGGGAAAGGCACGTCTGGAAGAATTGGGATTTAAAAACATAAGAGTCGTGAAGATCCTTGGTGAAAACGACTGCATATCCAAAATCTTCGCCAACGGCAAGGTTGTAAAGAAAATGCAAAAGATTCCCGTCAATGCAATGATAGTCATGGAGGTATTTGATGGCAATCTTGGTGCGGTCAGAGATTCATTGCAGTCAGATTTAGATCCTCTATTCTCCTCACAACAAGAAATCAGCGAGGAAGATTATACAAATTCTTCTGAAACATATCCCGTAGAGCAATCAGAATCATCAGAACAGGAATCATATGAGTATTACTGACAATTCTCACGATACCACCGATATATCAACTTCCAATACAGACTTTCACGAGGAATTTACAGAATCGGATTCTGTAGACGAGCCATCCTATGTCACAGAAGACGGCCGGGAACTATACGAACATTTTCGTTTTGAAGCCGACAAGGGACAACAACTGCTCAGGGTAGATAAATTTCTTGTTGACAGGATGACAAAGACATCACGCAATCGTATTCAGCAAGCAGCGGATGCCGGATGCATCATTGTCAACGGAAAAGCAGTAAAGTCAAGCTATAAGGTGAAGCCTTTTGATGTGGTCAGCATCGTGATGGACCGACCACGATATGAATTTGAAATCATAGCAGAAGACATTCCGCTTGACATTGTGTATGAAGATCGAGACGTGCTGGTGGTGAATAAACCTGCGGGGCTCGTCGTGCATCCCGGGCATGGCAACTATCATGGCACATTGGTCAACGCACTCGCCTATTATTTCCGGGACAATCCTGACTATGACGTGAGCGATCCAAGGTTGGGCCTGGTGCATAGAATAGACAAAGACACAAGCGGTCTGCTTGTGATAGCCAAGACTCCGGAATCAAAGACCGATTTAGGACTTCAGTTTTTCAATAAAACCACCCGCCGCGAATATGTGGCTCTCGTATGGGGAGACTTTGATGAAGACAAGGGGACTATCGTAGGAAACATAGCGAGAAATCCGCGTAATAAACTTCAGATGGCGGTATTTGACAATCCTGAAATCGGAAAACATGCCGTCACTCACTATCAAGTGATCGAACGATTCGGATATGTCACATGCGTGAAATGCGTATTGGAGACAGGAAGGACACATCAAATCAGAGTTCACATGTTGTCGAAAGGACATCCTCTGTTCAATGATGCCCGATATGGAGGCGATAAAATCCTCAAGGGGACTACTTTTGCCAAATACAAGCAATTTGTAGAAAATTGCTTCCAGACTTGTCCGCGCCAGGCATTGCATGCCAGGACACTTGGATTTCGCCATCCACGCACCGGCGAGCAAATGGACTTTGAATGTCCGATACCCCCCGACATGACCGAACTCCTTGAAAAATGGCGCAATTATAGATCTTCAAAAAACAATGACAATGTTGAATAGTCTGAAAAAATACAAAATCATATTGGCAAGCAAGTCTCCCAGAAGGAAGGAACTGCTTGAAATGCTTGACATCCCTTTCCAAATCAAGGTCAAGGAAGGCATAGATGAGTCATATCCCAAAGATATGCCTGCAATAGAAGTTGCCGAATTTCTATCACGATTAAAGGGAAAGGCTTATGCAGCAGATATCAAAGACTACGAGTTGGTGATCACCGCCGATACTATTGTCATACTCGATAATAAAATCTTCGGAAAGCCCAGCGATGAAAAAGACGCCATCGAAATGCTGATGCAACTTCAAGGACGAACCCACACTGTCGCTTCAGGAGTATGCATAGCTTCAAAAGAAAAAATTGTCAGCTTTACAACGTGCACGCAGGTTTCATTTGCATCTCTTTCGAGGGATGAGGCCACGTGGTATGTGGAAAAATATCATCCGCTTGACAAGGCCGGAGCATATGGCATACAAGAATGGATCGGATGCGCAGCTGTAGAAAGAATCGACGGAAGCTTCTATAACGTGATGGGACTTCCGGTGCATCAACTCTATAACGTCTTGAAAGAAGAATTCAAATGAAAACCGTAGTCATTGGGAGCGGGAATGTCGGCACTATCTTTGCTCACATTTTTGATACTGTCGCCATTTCTTCCCGCACATTGGCAGGACTTCCCGGTGAAGCGGACCTTTATATAATCGCAGTCAGCGACAAAGCTGTGAAAGAAGTTGCCGAGAGATTGCCGAGACTAAGCGGGATTGTAGCACACACCACAGGGAGTGTTTCAATGGAAGCGCTCTCATGCGTGAATTGCTCCGGAATCGGAGTGATATATCCCCTCCAGACGCTGAGCAAATCGCGACCCCTGCGGCCATCAAATATTCCTCTTCTGCTTGAAGCATCGGATGCGGAAACACTTCAAAAAATAAAGAAGATAGCGACTGTTGCGGGATTCACTAATATTGAGTGTGCCGACAGCGAAGTGCGTCGAAAAATCCATCTAAGTGCCGCTTTTGCATGCAACTTCACTAATGCAATGATTTCCATAAGTCAAGAGATACTTGAAAAGTGTGGAATCGACAAGTCGATCATCACACCATTGATAGAAGAAACCATAGAAAAGCTCCGGTCACTTCCGGCCAAAGACGCTCAGACCGGACCGGCCGCAAGAAAAGACTTTCCCACTATTTCCGCACATCTTGATATCCTTTCCCAACTCGGATTAGAACAAGAAGCCAATATCTATACTGAAATCTCGAACTACATAATGCGACAAGCCTCCTCTAAGACACCTTGACAAGATTGCTTTTGGCATTTCTATGAGTGCCCATCACATCCTACCAATTTTAAGTAGCTCACAGAAATTAAACGATAATGTAATTCAAGCAGCATGAAAAGATCTTGACATGATAACTGCGGCTAATTTTGGCCATCTTGGCATTGTCG
>CAMWJD010000059.1 GCA_947174515.1 uncultured Porphyromonadaceae bacterium | reverse complement strand
CGATTAGACAATTAAACACTTAAACAAATAAGGTTATGAACATTTGGAGACTCGCATTAAAACTGACCGGATGGAGTTTTGACATTACGGTTCCTGTATATGATAAATGTGTGATATGCGTGGCTCCGCATACGTCAAACTGGGATTTCCTACTCGGTCTGGCGGCATATCGATCTGTGGGAAGGAAAGCCAACTTTCTTATGAAGAGTTTTTGGTTTTTCTTCCCTTTGAAGTATATTCTTCGTCATTTTGGGGGAATTCCTGTGATACGCTCAAAAGATAAGTCGAAAGGATCACTTACGGAAAGAGTAATCCATCTCTTTGAGACTGAGCCATACGTTAACCTTGCTGTCACCCCGGAAGGAACTCGCAGTGCCGTAGATCATTGGAAAACCGGATTTCTGTATATCGCATATGGAGCCAAGGTGCCTATCCTGCTTGGAGTCATCGACTATAGCAAGAAGCACATTCAAATTAGTCAGACATATCAACCTACCGGCGATGTGGAAACAGATATGAAAGCCATCAGAGAGTATTACTCTGACTGGAAACATGCTGCACGCTATCCCGATAAGTTTATTCCATAAAAGCATCTCTAATATAAAAGCATCTCTTATATGAAAGACCTGAAAGTATGCTTGTATCCTCAGGAAATTGTCTGGAACGACAAGGAGCAGAATTTTACCAATTTGGAGTTGGCTCTGCAACGTATGCATCCTGCTACCGACTTATTGATTATTCCTGAAACATTTTCTACCGGGTGTCCGTATGGAGATAAGGAAAGCATCAGGGAGTTGGCGGAGCGAAATTCCGGTAAGACAGTGGAACGCCTGAAAGAACTTGCAGGTCGCTATCATGTGGCCATAGCGGGGAGCTATCTTGCTGATACCGGTGGTTTACTGGCCAATAGAGCCTTTTTCATAGAGCCTAACGGAGAGGAATATTTTGGCGACAAAAGGCATCTTTTCAGTATGGCCGGAGAGGATAAGCTGCTTTCTCCGGGCCATAAGCGCATGAAATTGAGATACAGAGGATGGGAGATAGCTATGGTAGTATGCTACGATGTGCGGTTTCCCGTATGGTGCCGAAATGTCGGCAATGAGTATGATCTTCTCATTGCGGTTGCAAACTGGCCAAAGGCGAGGGTAGAGGCATGGAAGAAACTTCTTATGGCTCGTGCCATCGAGAATGAAGCATATGTTTGTGGGGTTGACTGCAAAGGAAAGGATGTGAAGAATATAGAGTATGATGGCACTTCTTTGGCAATTGATTTCAAAGGGAATGACATATCGGTTGCAGATCCTGAAGGAGGAGACTTGATATATGCTACGCTTTCACTCGACAAGCTGAATACATTTCGCGAGAAATTCCCGGCTTATAAAGATGCCGACTCATTTAAAATTATAATGGAATAATCGTTTAGGTTCATTTTCCAAGCTTCGAGAGAAACTCTTCGCGTTTGTTTTCTGAAATGGGAACGTAAGTCTTTCCGAATACAATCCTGTTACGCTCAACGATCTCTACGAGTGGAATATTGACGATAAATGAACGGTGTACCCTCATAAAAGTATCTGACGGCAATAGATCTTCAATCTCTTTAAGGGTCATCAAAGAGGGAAGAGGCTCGTTGTCTTTTCTGAATATTATCACTTTGTCATTTTTTGCCTCAACATATTCTATTGAATCGAGCCGCATTTGCACTAATTGATTTTTAACCTTGATGGTTATCATTCGTGGAGAAGACTTATCATGATTGACATTAGCGGCATAAGCCTCACTCATAGACTTCCATTCGAGAGCTCTGCTCACAGACTTCAGGAAATCAGAATAACTTACAGGCTTCAATAGATAATCAAGAGCATTGACCTTGAATCCTTGAAGTGCATACTTGTCATATGCTGTGACAAATATAATCCTGATGCTTGAAGGCACAAGGGCAGCAAAATCAATACCGTTGAGTATAGGCATATTAATATCGAGAAATATTATGTCGACAGCTCCTTCCATCACTGTCTTAATAGCTTCAGCTGCTGATTCGAAGCATCCTATAAGTGAGAGTGAAGGGGTTTTATTTATATAGGACTTAATCAATTCGCGGGCAAGCGGCTCATCATCAATCACAATGCAATTCAATGTTATCTCCATGTTTTTCTAACGTTGAATTAAGATGCAGATTGTGTTGTATCGCGCAAGGCTGAAATTTTTATTTTTAATTCGGACTTGTAGACACACGGATTTTTGGAAATTTCAAGTATGTAAGCAGACGGATATAGAAGATCAAGTTGCTTTTCTATATTTCTAAGACCAACACCGGAAGTTTCTTTTCCCATATTCCCGATAGGCTCATTTGAGCATGAGTTAGTCACTTTGCAAAATAGCCACTCATCTTTAATGCTGATTTTTATATTGATAAACCCTTTATTGTCAATCACCGCAACATGCTTGAAAGCATTCTCCACAAGAGTAAGTATCAGCAAAGGGGTTATGCGCAATGACCGGTCTGTTATCTCTTGAAGATCGCAAGTCACTTTCACATATGGATTTAATCTAAGACTCATCAGCCGGATAAAATCTTGTATAAATTTAATCTCTTTTGAAAGAGCCACTGTGTGGGACTCAGTGTCATAGATCATAAATCTGAGCATATTGCTGAGTTCATGAAGAGATTCCTGCGCTTTTTCTGCATCAATGGCAATCAGAGCATAAATATTGTTTAGAGAGTTAAACAGGAAATGAGGATTCAACTGCGCCTTCAGACTCATCAATTCGGTATTTCTTCGTTCTGCTTCAAGTTCAAGAAACCGGCTTCTCATTTCTTCTCTTGTTTTTGACAATCGCATTGCAAATGCAAATGCGATCGAAAGAATCATCATGATTCCATCTCTGATGATGAAGCTGATATATCCCACGAAAACTTGTCCTGCCGACAGATCCACACCCTGAAGATGACGGGGTCTTGGAAATCCGCCGTGTGATGCAAACCAGAGAGGAAGCAAAGAGCACAGTGATACCACTATGACTACATTAAGGAAGAAAAAGAGTAATTTATTATCTTTTTCAAAAAAGATTTTCGGAACAATCAGAAAATAGTTGATACAGAATACTCCTGTATAGCACGTAGCGATCAACAGATTGAAAGCAGTCATGTCTTTAGGCTCATTGTCATGAGCAAACAGTATCAACATTGAAGGGAAATAGAATAGCAGGAACGCCAGCAGAATCACTGCTGCCGTTCCCGCCTTACTCGACTTGATTTGAGGAGTCATATTTATAATAGTGGAATCGTGTTTATAATAGTGGAATCGTGATTTTTTTATTCATAGCGGATTGCTTCAATCGGATCAAGATTGGAAGCTTTTGCCGCCGGATAGAAACCGAAAATTACACCGATAACAGTGCAGACTGCAAATGAAAGGACTACTGAAGACGGATCAATCTGAACAGGCCAATTTGCAAAAATCTTTATCAGCCAGGTAGCCAATGCGCCCAGAATGATTCCAAGCAATCCTCCTGTGACTGAAATGATGATAGCTTCGATCAGGAACTGTGTCATAATGTCGCGACCGGTGGCTCCGATACTCATTCTAAGTCCTATCTCCCGGGTGCGCTCCGTCACACTGACTATCATTATATTCATGATGCCGATGCCTCCCACAAGAAGAGAAATTCCCGCTACTGCTGCAAGGAGCACTGTCATCATAGAAGACGTAGAAGATATCATCTCTGCGAGTTCCTGCATTGACCGGATAGTGAAGTTATCTTCCTGTTCAGGACGCAGCTTATGATTTGTCCTGAGAATTTCAGTGATTTCAGCAATAGTCTCATCTGTTTTGTTCTCATCTATGGCAGAGGCTTGCAAACCCTGAATATAATCGACAGCCAACATTCGCTTCATTACCGTAGTGTAGGGAACGAGTGCGAGATCATCTTGATCTTGCCCCATAGTGTTGTAACCTTTCTCATCCAATACTCCTATTACTGTAAGAGGGATCGAACCGAACCTTACCACTTTGCCAAGCGGATCCGTGCCATCAGGAAAAAGATTGTCTACGAGTGTCTTGCCAAGTACGCAGACTTTAGCCGCTGACTTTACATCAGCCTCGGTAAACATTTCCCCTTCAGCCACTTTTCTCTGCCTGATGTCGAGAAACTGAGTATTTACGCCTTGCGCCTGCGATGGATAGTTGTTATTGCCGTTTACCCATTGTCCCGAAGAAGAGACCATGGGAGTAATGTTGGCGATTGTCGTGGCTTGGTTCACTATTGCATCATAGTCTGCCGGTTTTAGCGTCTGCATGTCATCGCTGCTCTGCCGCACGCCGCCACGCCGCTCCGCTCCCGGCATAATCATGATCATGTTGCTTCCCATTTCAGATATCTGTGCCTTGATCGAATTTTTTGAACCTTGGCCAATGGCAAGCATAGCAATCACCGCTCCTACGCCAATTATCACGCCAAGCATCGTAAGAAAGCAACGCATCTTATTGTTTCCAAGAGCTTTTATAGCTATTTTTGAAAGACTTCCGATATTCATATTAGTATTCGGTGTCAACTGGAAGATTTTTATAGACTTCTTCCGCCGACTTTATATCATGATTGTATTCATCGCTAACAATTCTACCATCACGCAGCATAATGTTGCGCGATGAATAAAGCGCTATCTCAGGATTGTGTGTCACAAATATTATGGTCTTTCCTTCGCGGTGTAGCCGCTGAAAGAGTGTAAGTATAGAAAAAGATGTCCTGGTGTCGAGATTACCCGTAGCTTCATCGGCAAGAATTATTACCGGATTGTTGACAAGCGCCCTTGCGATTGCTACACGTTGCTGCTGGCCACCGGACATTTGATTGCTCTTATGATAAATTCTTTCTCCAAGACCAACTTCACGAAGACATTTTTCAGCTCTCTCGGCCCTTTCCTTAGCACTCACGGTTGAGTTATAGAGCAAGGGAAGTTCCACATTCTCAAGGGCCGTAGTCTTAGGAAGCAGGTTATAGTTTTGGAAAATGAATCCTATCTTACGGTTTCTTATTCGGGCCCGCTCATTCTTACCCATTCCCTTCACAGCGATACCGTCAAGAAAATATTCTCCTGAAGTAGGGGTATCCAGACATCCGAGAGTATTTAGGAGCGTCGACTTTCCGGATCCCGAAGTTCCCATGATAGTCACGAACTCACCTTCATGGATTGTGAACGAAACACCGCGCAAAGCCTTCACCGTCTCATCGCCCACCTTGAAGTAGCGCTTAAGATTTTCAATTTTAATTATCTCTTTTGCCATTTCAGATTATTTCTTTTTTGCGCCCGGTGGCTTAGGCATAAATGGATTCTCCTGGGCTTTCGGCTCTTTGTTACTGCCTGAATTCTTTTCTTCGTATTGGAGAGCGACTTTGTCGCCTTGCTTGAGTCCTGATGTTATCTGTTGATAGACACTATTTTTCATACCAAGTTCAACAGCAGTCTCCACTAACTTGTTATCGCGCACCACCCAAACTGAGTGTTTTGCCGGCTCTTTTAAAGGCTGAGGCTTCGGCAGATCTGAGCCTTCATCATCTGCCATCGGTTCGAATTTCAAAGCCTTTAGAGGTACTGCAGCGGCGTTTTCAAGTTCAAGCGTATATATTGAAAGATTGGCAGTCATGCCGGGAAGCAGTTTGTGATCAGGATTTGTCGTTGATACTATAGCTTCGTAGGTCACAACGTTGTTGGTTGTTGTAGGATTGATTCTAACTTGTGTTACCGTTCCTGTAAATATATCTTCCGGATATGCATCAACAGTGAAAGTGACATGTTGTCCTACCTTCACCTGACCTATATCGGCTTCATCCACGGCGCCAACCACCTGCATATGGTCAAGATCTGCGATTACATACAGACTTGCCACGTTCATGCTTGACACGACTGTCTGCCCTTCTTCAACTTCTCTTGAAACTACAATACCGTCAATTGGAGAGGTAATTTCAGCGTAGGTAAGGTTTTTGGCAGCTCTTACTCTGTCAGACTGACTTTTTTCGTATGCCAACTTAGCCACTTCATAATCCTTCTTTGATGTCTGATATTCATAGTCGGAAATCAATTTCTCGGCATGAAGAGCCTTGTCTCGCTCGAAATTAATCTTGTTATACTCATAAGTCGCCTTTGCAGATGCCAGAGTGGCATCCGCACTCTGCAATTCGCTTTGAAGCACTGTCTTGTCGATTTCTGCAATAAGTTGACCTTTCGTGACCTGATCGTTGAAATCTACCAAGAGATTGCTGATGATACCGGTCACCTGAGTGCCGACATCTACAGATGTGACAGATTCCATCGTTCCGGTGGCTGTCACCACCTCCGACAAAGAAGTGGGTTCTACTGTATAAGTATCCAGCTCAAAAGAAGACTTCTCCGAGCATGAGGTAGCTGCCAGTAGAAGAGCAGCAGGAATAATTGAATATCTCATTATCTTAATTTTTTAATTCCACATCCTGTGTAGCATAATAATTTATTGTCTTTCCTGCAAGGATCGCCATATATTTGCTTTGTAGAAGTTCAAGGCGAGCATTAAGGAGATTATTATGAGCTGTAAGAAGGTCAAGGGGATTGACATATCCAAGTTCAAATTGGCGGTTGACAAGGTCATCCGTGAGCTGCATTGCATTTAATTGCGACACCCCCGCTTCATATCTTGCTTTTGCATTTCCAGCATCTATATAGAGGCTTTCAATAGTCTGAGAAAGATTGTCAAGAAGTTCCTTTTTTGCTATGTCGTATTCTTGCTCCGCAATCCTTGCCTTAGCAACAGCTCTTTTTGTAGAATTTCCATCAAAAATTGGAACGCTTAGAGTAAGCCCGATATTTTCATTGAAGTTATGTCCCATCTGGCTGGTCCAGCCGCTCCCTCCTGAACTATATCCTGTGCCGATGCCACCCTGAAGAGCGATGTTTGGAAGATTACCAGCTTTTGCAATCTTGACATCGTTGGCATAAATCTCCTTGCTCAATTCATTGCTTTTGATTGTTGGGAGCCATTTCGAGGCTATGTCGTACACTTCCAGCCGGTCGGGGAGAGGAACGAGGACGTCAGAATCCGGGAAAGTGATGTTCTCAACCTGCAGATTATAGTCTAATCCGAGTTCCAGGATTTTCTTCAAAGCCATTTTAGTGCTCTCGTAATTGTTTTTTGCTTGTGTCAAATTGTAGGAATCCTGCGCTCTTTGACTTTCTATCTGAGCATAATCTACTTGTGAAGAGCGTCCTGATTCCATTAATTTTTTTGTGCGCTCCGCTTGAGCTGTGCTCACCTGAAGTGTTTGTTCGGCAATTGTCACCGTTTCTGAAGCGTACATAATATTTAAATATGCTTCCAGAATACCAAGTTTCAAGGTCTTGACAACATCATCGCCGGCAAGCGTCTGCTGCTGTTCAAGAATCTTTGCTGATTCCTGACGGTATTTTCTGACGTTGCCCTCCCAAACAGTCCAAGAAGCACCTATATTGTAGGAACTTCCGTATAAATTACCATTCTTATCAACTCCGGGTGAAGGATAATTGGTAAAGGATTGGTTTGTAGTAAAACCGACAGTGGGAAGCCATGCATCCTTAGCTGAAAGATAATCCTGGCGAGCGGTTTGGATGTTGAGCATCGTACGTCTGATTGCAGTATTATTTGTCGTGGCCCATTCGATACAGTCATCGAATGACCATATCTTATCATCAGCCTTAAGATTTGCTGAAAATATCGATATGCCACCCAACAAAAGAATCAATCTACATTTATTAATCATAGTTTTATATGAAATAGTGTCTTATTTTTGCAAAGTTAATCTAAATTAAGCGTAAATAAAAGTAAACTCTGCATAATCCTCAAAATATGCGGTAGAAAGCTATAAATAGGGAGTCGTGTTGCTCTCAGCCCATTAAATGTTAAAGAATCAAAAAAGACTATGCTGATTTCTCAGAATTTTTATTAAATTTGCATTGGATTTTTTATTAATCTTCCCCCATTAAAGAAAAATCTGCTCAAAAATCCGGCGAAATATTAACAAAAAAATAAGTTTAAACAACTTCGTCTTAAATTCAAAATCGGCAAATAAAGTAACAGAATAAATATGAAAGAAAATGGAAGATACAATTTGTGATAGTGAAAGAAAGATGTATGTCTCGCTTCCTATAATTGTCCGGTCTTATGACGTTGATTATATGCAGATTGTAAATAATACTGTTTACGTTAAATGGTTGGAAGATTTACGGATGGCAATTCTGGATAAATATTTCCCTTTGACAGAAATGCTTGAAAACAAAGAGTCTCCTATCTTAGCTGAGACTCACATTCAATATAAGCATCCGGTTGTAAT
This sequence comes from uncultured Porphyromonadaceae bacterium, assembly GCA_947174515.1. Lineage (GTDB taxonomy): Bacteria > Bacteroidota > Bacteroidia > Bacteroidales > Muribaculaceae > Lepagella. The sequence continues at coordinate 5,291 of CAMWJD010000059.1, read as the reverse complement.
CGGAAGTCACCCCATTGGACATTGTTGGATTTGGCTGATCAAAAAGGGGAGATGGAAAGCGGAGTTTATTATTTCGGAGGGTGACAAAGTATATGCTACGGCTTGGCAAATAGGTTATTATTTCAATATGGACATACATCGTCCTGTTGCATTTCCAAAAGAAATGATAGATAAATATCTGATTACGGAATAAACTGAGCCTTTCTTAAATATTAGCACCATTTCAAAAATCTGATTTAAAAAATAAGGGATGCCCGATCAGAGCATCCCCTTATAATTATTTATTTATCCGAGAAGTCGTTGTATTTCCTGAGCAACTGTAATAGGAGAGGAATGTCCTGATAGAAGCACAGTTTCAGACGGAAGTGTAAGTATTTTTTTTACTATTGAGTTTTCCAATTCCGACCTATTTCCTCCAGGGAAGTTAGTCAACCCCGGTCCATGTTGGTAAAGAGTATCGCCTACAAATGCGACATTTTCTTCAGGTGAATAGTATGTTACTGACCCCGGTGTATGACCCGGCGTGTGAATGACTTTAAGGAAAAAACCGGAATTGGCCTTTAGCCTGATAATCTCTCCATCATACACTTCTTCATAATGAACTATGGTGATAGGCATACCGCTATTTCCGCTTAAATTAAGATACGGGTCACTAAGATATTTTGCATCTTCCGGATAAATATATATGGGAGCTATCAATTTTTCACTGAGCGATTCAGCCGCTCCTATATGGTCAAAGTGTCCATGAGTGAGCAAAATCTTTTCAATTGTCCATCCATTCTGTCGGATTACGTCATAGATCAGCCCGGCCTGTGCACCCGGATCAATCAAAAAGCCTGATTTCGTATGGTGGTCAATATAAAAATATGCATTCTCAGCAAAGACTCCTTGCACTTGAAGTTCTTTTACCATGTGGATTAGAAATTTTAATAGGTTTAAATGGTTTAGGGAATTTAAAAATCTTATTGATTAATAATCCCTAAACCATTTGTCATATTATATTAGTTGGCAGCCGTCAGGACCGCATACATGAGGTCTTTCTTTGCTTTCTTCAGCTGCTTTTTCAGCATCTTCAATGCGACGTTTTGCTCTTTCAAGAGCTGACTTCATACCATCGATAGACATTGCTCCGGGCACTGCGAATTCTCCGTTGAATACCATATACGGTACTCCATGCACTCCTCTCATCTGAGCTTCACGTTCATCAAAACGAATATCGTCGGCATATTTATCGCTGTCAAGCACTTCTTTTACATCCTGTTCATCCATTCCGGCCTCTTTTGCCACTGCTTCGAGCACTTTATGATCGGCAAGAACAAGGTTTTTAGTGAAATAAGCATCGAATAGAAGCTTATTGAGTTTCTGCACTGTTGCGTAATCATATTTGTTTTCTGCCAACTTCATAAGTCTGTGGGCATCAAAAGTGTTGCTGTAGAGAGTGCTCGCATACTTGAAATCTATGCCGAGTTCTCTTCCGAGAGATGAGATTTGTTCAATCTGCTGCAATGCCTGAGGCACACTGAGACGATATTTCATAGCAAATCTTTCTGAAGTGGGTCCTCCGACTTCTTTAGATGCTGTTGGATCAAGTTCAAATGCGCGGTAATCAATCTTAACGCTGTCGGTCATACCGAGTTCTTCGATTGCTTTTTCAAGGCGAGTTTCGCCGATGTAGCAGTAGGGACATGCGAAATCGCTCCAAATTGTGATTGTCATCATAGTATTTTTCCTTACTTAAGTTATTTAAATATATCTTATAAGCCTAATGGGCCGAATAAGTCATATTAGGTTGAAACTATACTCTTTAGTATTTTGGTAAAGATTTCTATCTCCTTTTCTGTGGTGAGCGATAGCAATGCTTTGTGCCGATCATATGCTATTTTCATTATGAGGGGTCTTATTTCGTTTGCTTTGGCAGTAAGCCACACTCGGATGCATTTATGACTAACGGGCTCCAGCTTAATCAGTCCCTTTTTGTCAAGAGCTGACACCGAACGGCAAATGGAAGCCTTGTCTTTTCCTACCATGTCGCAGATCTCGCATTGTTGAAGTCCGTCGCGGAAGTATAATGAGCGAAGTATCATATATTCTCCGGCTGAGACTCTAAGCCCTTCTTGCTTTAGAGCTGCTTCCAGTTGGGAAATCATTTTTTGGAATGCTGTTCCCACCAGGCAACCTATATATGGGAGTTCATAAGTCTTTTTGTCTGCCATAGTACTAAATTTCTAATTTCAATATTATAACGCATGAGGCCTCAAAATGGTTGACGCATCAACCAAATGCTATTTTAAATTATCTAAACCTGTTGGTTGAATTAAATTAGCGCTTAAACTGCCCAATTGGACGATGATAAATGCCCCGTCTCATAAAAAATGGGGCCTATAAGTGAAGAAGGAATCCAAGAAGCCATGTCAAAAGCACGTCGACAAAACAGAGGGTGTTGAGATTTTATAATATTTGAAACATTAAATCGTTTTAGATTTATGAACCGGCATTTTAATACACATATTAGATTATAGTGCTTTTTATTGAAATCTCCTTCAAAAACAAAACAATGAAAAAATTATTCTTTTATCTCCTTTTTATCTCTTGTCTATTCATTGCAAGCTGTAATAATAATGAACCTGGAACTAAAGATAAGACCTCAACCATCATGCTTTATGTGGATTCACACATGGATGATATGATGTTAATGGGAGGGTGGTCTGAATGTTTGCGTGTCAAAGAAGAAAATGAGTCTGAGTGGAGGAATCATTCCGGAATTGCAGGATTTAATTATGAAAAGGGGTATCAATATCAACTTAAAGTTGAGAAAATTGCTCTCTCCAATCCTCCTGCAGATGGGAGCAGCATAGAATATCGATTGCTTGAGGTTGTCTCAAAAAAATTTGATGGATTTGAAATTTCTTATAAGTATCATATTGATGCTGATGATGAAATCGATATAGAGGCTGATTTGATATCTATGAAAGAAGAAATGTCGAAGTGTTTCTATTTATTATATAATGGGTATTTAAAGAATGCTCATCTCCCTATCATTGAGCTGATAGGTGCGAACGGCGAAAGCAAATTTAGATATGGCATTGAACAGAGAAATACAGATGATATCAACAAAAATTACCACTGTATCTTACCGGAAGGACAGATAGTGTGGGCTGGAGAATGGATTTTACATGAAACTATCGAAGATGATGGTGTCGGTAATTTCTTTGTAATTCTTGAACGTATCTCAGGTTTTGCTTCAAGGTCTGAACAAACTCTTTACATAAGACATTGGATATATAAGGATCTGACTGAGTATTATAAACAATTATATCCTTATGCAAATGTCCGTTCCGTAATAGTGGTACAGTGTAATGAATATAAATAACGATGGTGATAAGAACGATGATCTAAATTATGAAACTTAAATAATTGATTAAAATATTTTTAAGCGGTTTACAGATTTAATCTGACAATCTCTTAAATTTTGTAATATTAAAACTATTTATTATTTTTGCGTAAATTTAAAATTAGACTTTAAATTTACACTTAATGGAATAAATTTGTAGAAGTATAACTCCGGCAGTTGAGCGAGGAGCCAAGTATTATCCGGTTGTTGTAGTCACCGGTCCAAGACAATCGGGTAAATCCACATTATGCCGTCAGATATTTGAAACTTATTCCAAATATGATCTTGAAGATATCGCTTTGATAGACAGTATAAAGCTTGATCCCAAAGCATTTTAAAAATACTGCGGTAATATCATGCAAATTTAAAGTCCGATTATAAATTTGCATGATTTATTAGCGGTTTTATTAAAAATATTATGACTGGAAAGGCGAGGGAAATAGAGGATTTGATGATTGGAATGAAAGATGAGTCTAAGGCAAAACATCTTATGGGTTTCTTTAAGTGTGCTCCCGGTCAATATGGCTATGGAGATAAGTTCTTAGGAATCAAGGTGCCTGAGACTCGTGCTATAGTTAAGGAATATCGTCCTCATGTTTCTTTGGACGATACAGTCGAACTGGTAAAATCTGAATGGCATGAGGTGCGACTGGCCGGTTTTTTATTCATGATAGAACTTTATAAAAAGGCTGTAAAAACCCAAAACAATAGTGCAATTGAAAAGATTATACGTTCTTATATTGACCTGATTCAATACGGCAACAACTGGGATCTCGTGGATTTAGTCGCTCCGAAAATATTGGGAGAATATTTGGTTTCACATCCGGATAAGCGTATGGTTTTGGATGAATTTTCAGAACGATGTGATAGCCTTTGGCATCAGCGCGTTGCTATTGTGGCTACTTGGGCTCTTATTTGCAATGGGATATACGACGAGACTTTGCGTCTGTCGCAAAAATATCTGAGCCATTCACATGATCTCATTCATAAAGCATCGGGCTGGATGCTCCGCGAAATGGGAAAGCGGGGAGGAGGAGAGCTGCTGAAGAGTTTTCTTGATAGCTTTGCCACAAAAATGCCACGCACAATGCTTAGATATGCTATTGAACGTCTTCCGGAACAAGAAAGACAATACTACTTACACCTTTAGAGGAGAGCACATCTCATGAATGATTATGATCCAAGATATTGAATCTGCATTAAACGGAAGACTCGGAAAAAAGGATATCGATAAAGTAGTTGAATGGACTTCACATAATCCTTCCAACAGAGAAAAGCTTCTTAAACTTGCGTTCTGCGACAATGTGAATGTTAATTCTAATGCACTGTGGTGCATGACGCATCTTCAGAAAAGTAATTCACAATGGTTGCAGTCTTTGCAAGATTTTTTCATAGATTCATTGCTCAATGAAAAAGTCACGTCACGAAAGCGCATGCTTCTCCAATTGTTAAGGACTCTTGATTATCCGGCTGAAGATATAAGAGTCGATTTCCTTGACTTTTGTATGTCAAAGATAAATTCAGAGACTGAGCCTTACGCTATACGATGCTTTTCACTTTACTTAGCGATAAAGATGTGCCGTCATTATCCTGATCTGCTTTCAGAACTTAAAGAGCGTATATCGTTGCTCAGTCGGGAACCACTGTCGCCCGGTCTTAGATGTGCAATAAGAAAGGTGCAGAAGGAAATTCAATTACTCAGTAAACACCCTCATGATAAAGCTTTTGAACAAAAATGGTAAGAAATGTGTTTAAATATCATGAAACATAAATAAAAAATCTATATTTAGAGGTTGAATTCAAATTTTGAAACTGAATTAAATAAAAACGAAATCTTAATTATAAAAATTATGGAAACATTTGAAGAAATAATCCAATCTCCGACACCGGTTCTCGTAGA
>CAMWJD010000058.1 GCA_947174515.1 uncultured Porphyromonadaceae bacterium | reverse complement strand
CCCTTAACCCCCCTAAACCCCTTAACCAAACGTGAATATCACTCGCGCAATATATATCTTGATGACTGCATTGTTGATGACCGGTTGCGTCAACGATGCGCTTGATGTGCCCGGAATCTCCGAACCCCCGATCCTTGCTATTTCTTTCACTACTGACGTGTATTCCGGAGATATGACCCGGACTGAAAGTGAAGAGGAGCTCTGCTGGAGCGAATGGAACGAGAAGAAAATCACAAATCTTGATTTTTACCTTGTCGACAAAGACGGATACATTACTTTCTATCATAATCTCCTTGATGAGACCGATGATTGCAATGTGATTCATAAATTGATTGAATTTGGTGAAGACGGAATTTCTAATTCTAATATGGGGAATCTGACTTTTGATGATGTGGCCAAAGCGTCGCGAATCGCTATGGTGGCTAATTATCCTCTAAGCGATCAGAGCAGGATAGGTAAGAAGTTAGATGATCTTTATTCAGATATTATTACATTTTCAGGGAACAGCTATAAAGAGAGGCAGGAAAAATTTGTAATGACCGGAATCGTTGACCTGCCTGAGAAAGTGAGCAAATATACCAATATCGTTGTCCCGCTTCGCAGGATTATCGCCAAGATACGTGTTAGAGTCATGGACAAGGACCGTAATTATCTAACAGCCGATCAGTTTAATTCGGTATTATGCAGATATAGCGATAAAGTCAATATACTTCCTGATGCGCTGATGCCGGAATTCAAAGACAACGGATATGGCGACGGCTCAAAAATTTACCCTGCAAATATCGAGCCCACCGGGAGGTTTGCCGGAGATGAGAATTGGGAATATCCGACAGATATCACGGACATACATCCCGACAATATGGTGCGTGATAATGGTCATGTCTATTATACTTGTCCTTATGATTGGGTGGATTATGGAAAAGTGAAGAACAGCTGCAGTCGCGGAACTAATCATTCTCATGGCAGTGAGATTCGTTATGAAGTTACGGACTGTGACGATACCGCTCCTATTTTGGCAGAAAGGGAAATGTTTCTTTTGATAAAAGCGCCGTACACCTATACTGTATATAAAGAGCCGACGGAAGAAGAAACGGAGCAGACCACTGAAGAAGTGACTTCTCAATTTTTATATAAGGTGCCGATCAATTATCGCATATCGGTGATCAACGATCAGCAGTGCTTCAGCCGGAATGACCTGATCAATAAGGTCTTCAATCTTTATCGCGCGGAGCGCAACCATTTCTATGACATCACTGTCCTCATCGACAGCCCGGGTTATCCTGTAGCACAATAAGAGGAAAAGATTTCCGTTAAGTCTTTAAGGGCTTTGGAGGCTTTAAAAGCTTTAGAGGCCTTAAGGGCTTTATAATTTTTGAATGAATATGAATAGAATCTTTACTGTATTGTTTGCTGCAATTTTGCTTAGTGTGCTCCCTTCGTGCGATAAGGAAATTCCTGAAGAGCCGGTTCCTGATCCTTCGACGGAGAGAGCTGTGCTTATTTATGCCGTGGCTTCAAATAACTTGGCTTCATATTTGAAAGACGATAAGAGCGAGATGGTGGATGCAGCCGCAAGCATCGCCGGTCTCGGGCGTAAGGTCCGTGTGCTTCTTTACAGTGTCGCTTCGCAATCTGCCACTGAAGCAAACCTTGAAGAGTTGACTCTTGAAGGTGACAGCGTGTGGAAATTCACCCCTGTGAAAAGTTATGATCGCAACACTTTCTCTACCGATCCGGTCAGGATGCGGGAGGTGTTCACGGATGTTTACCATTTGGTGCCGGCTGACAATTACGGTCTTGTATTCTGGAGTCATGGCACCGGCTGGGTGCCCAATTTCACGGAACATGATGTGCCGGCTCCTGAAGGAATGAAAAAGAGCTTCGGTGCCGACAAATATCAGGGAGTGACCGATTATTGCGACATTAAGGAACTTGCCAGGGCAATTCCCGACCGTATGTTTGACTACGTCTGGTTTGACTGCTGCTATATGATGGGTATCGAAACCGTGTATCAGTTGCGCAACAAATGTTCTTTCGTCGGGGGGTATCCTACCGAAGACTGGAATCCGGGGATGAATTATGACGAAACTCTACCGCTTCTTGCTGCCGCAAGTCCTGACCTCGCGGCCGTGGGGAAGGCTTTTTTCGATTACTACAATGATCAGGACTATGCCGTGACGGTGTCGGTGATGAAGACCGAGGGCCTTGACAAATTGGCTGAAGCCGCGGCCGCCATTTATTCTTATGGCGAACGCCCCGCATCGGCGGCAGGAATTCAGAATTACAGCCGACTGAAAGTGGGAATGTATGATTTCGGCCAATTCACGAAAAAATATGTGGACGAAACCGACCTGCCGGCGAGAGTGATGACATATGCTTTTGACACGGCGCTGAAAGAGGTCACTGTCTATGCCGGATGCGGAACAAAGGATTTCAACAATAAGGCCGATGCCTTTGATCCGGAGATATTTTCAGGGCTGTCATGCTATTTTCCGGGCACTTCGACAACCAAGAATGAAACTTATTACAAATCGCTCGATTGGTATCAAAATACCAAACCATGACCATGACGGCCGGCATAAGAGACGCACGAGGAGTGCGTCTTTTTTTTATTATATGAGATTTTTTTCGTAAATTTGTGGTCTATTTACGATTTAAGATGAAAAATATCCGCAATTTCTGCATTATAGCACATATCGACCACGGCAAATCAACACTTGCCGACAGACTTCTGGAACGCACCAACACCATCGCAGCCAAAGACATGGAGGCACAGGTGCTCGACGACATGGATCTTGAGCGAGAACGTGGCATCACGATCAAGAGCCATGCCATACAGATGGATTATTCGCTTGAAGGGGAGCATTATACGCTCAATCTCATCGACACTCCGGGACACGTGGACTTCTCATATGAAGTGTCGCGTTCCATCGCCGCATGCGAGGGGGCGCTCCTGATTGTCGACGGCAGCCAGGGAATACAGGCCCAGACAATATCCAACCTCTATATGGCCATCGACAATAATCTCGAGATAATCCCGGTCATCAACAAATGCGATCTTGAAAGCGCCAACCCTGACGAGGTGGAGGATCAGATAGTGGATCTTCTCGGTTGCGACCGTTCGGAAATCATAAGGGCTTCCGGCAAGACAGGTATGGGCGTGGATGAGATTCTGGAGGCTATCGTGAATCGCGTTCCGGCTCCGAAAGGGGATCCGGAGGCTCCATTGCAGGCTTTGATCTTCGATTCGGTGTTCAATCCGTTTCGAGGCATCATAGCGTATTTCAAGATTGTAAACGGCACCATTCATTCCGGTGATTTCGTGAAATTCGTCAGCACAGGGAAAGAATATCACGCAGATGAGATCGGAGTCTTGAAACTTGACCTTTCACCCCGCAAAGAGCTATCGGCAGGAAATGTGGGATATATCATCTCAGGCATCAAGACTTCTAAAGAGGTGAAAGTGGGTGATACCATCACGCATGTCAACCGTCCGTGCGATAAGGCAATTGAGGGTTTTGAGGAAGTCAAACCCATGGTGTTTGCCGGAGTATATCCTATCGATCCGGAAGATTTCGAGAATCTAAGGGCATCGCTCGAAAAACTCCAGCTCAACGATGCATCGCTCACATTCCAGCCGGAATCCTCGGCCGCTCTCGGATTCGGTTTCCGCTGCGGTTTCCTCGGTTTGCTCCATATGGAGATAATCCAGGAGCGACTGGGCAGGGAGTTCAATATGGACGTGATCACCACCGTGCCAAACGTTTCTTATTTTGTCTACGATAAGAAAGGAAATAAAATGGAGGTGCACAACCCGTCGGGGCTGCCTGACCCGACGCTGATCGACCATATAGAGGAGCCATATATCCGCGCCACTGTCATCACGGCAGCAGAGTTCATAGGTCCTATTATGACCCTGTGTCTCGGAAAACGCGGTGAACTGATAAAGCAGGAATACATCTCCGGCAACCGCATGGAGATCACTTTCGACATGCCGCTCGGCGAAATCGTGATCGACTTCTACGACAAATTGAAATCCATATCCAAAGGCTATGCCAGCTTCGACTATCACATCCACGATTTCCGCCCCTCCAATCTCGTGAAACTCGACATCCTGCTCAACGGGGAGAGTGTCGACGCCCTTTCCACGCTCACCCATGCCGACAACAGCGTGAAGTTCGGACGCCGCATGTGTGAGAAACTCAAGGAATTGATCCCGCGCCAGCAGTTTGATATCGCCATCCAGGCGGCCATCGGCACCAAAGTGATAGCGCGCGAGACTGTGAAGGCTGTCCGCAAGGATGTGACCGCGAAGTGCTACGGAGGCGACATCAGCCGTAAGCGCAAACTACTCGAGAAGCAGAAGGAAGGCAAAAAGCGGATGAAGCAGATAGGCAGGGTGGAGGTGCCTCAGAAGGCTTTCCTTGCGGTGCTGAAGCTCGACTAAAAAACAAACTCCAATAAGACTAATAGGACCAAAAAGACCAATAAGACCAATAGGACCAATCAGACTAATTAGACCAATAAGACTAATAAGACTAATAAGACTAATTAGACTAATAAGACTAAATTAGACCAAATAATAATCAATAAAAGAAATAACTAAAATATGAAACCCTTCCGACTTGCTTTCCTCTGCCTGACAGTGGCATCGATGCTCCCCTCTGTGACTTCTTGCAAAAGCGATGAAAGTCCTTTCAATTGGACTGTATCTGACAAAACCGCCAATGCGACTATCCGCCTGCATCTGAATGTGGCCGACACAAGAGCCGATGATCTGTCTACCGATCAGGAGAAAGCAATCAAAAAGGTTACGATCCATATATTCAATGAGAAGCAGGAACTTGAGGCCACCAAAAATGTGGATATCACTGCCGGGGAGAAGACTGTGACACTTGAAGTCTCAAAAGGGTTGAAGACACTTTACGTTGTCTCAGCCAAATCAAATGTGAATCCAAGCGTAGGGATTTCACTCAGTGATTATCAAAATTCGGTTTTTGTCTCCACTTTGGCTAATCTTAACACTGCCGACGGATTCGTGATGGTGGGGAAGAGCAAGGAGCAGATGGTAATGGTGTCGGCATCGAAGGATGACCTTCCGGCCTCGAACGTCTTTGATATTAAGCTTGAGCGACTTGTGGCAAAAGCACAGGTGAAGAGAGGGAATATCGACGGGTCGAAATTCGGAATCTCTTTTGGAAACGCATCTTTCAAAGCTTTCCAGCTTAATCAGAGAATGAGGGTGCTCCACAATGGTTCAGACGTGTTTGATTCCAATTCATCCACCTTTGTAGATTCCAATAATAACGGAACGTATGACAACTATTCTCTGGGAGCAGGCGATTATCTGAACGCTGTGACCACTGACTTTTCGGCCGACGGATGCGCTTATATGTCGGAGAATATCGTTTCCATACCTAAGAGCGGCAACACCACTTTCCTGAGTATCCGTTTCGCGACGACTCCGTTGAAATATTACACCTTCGGCGTGGCGGATCAGTCGCCTGTGGTGTCGGATGAAACTCCTGTGGCAGCCACCACTTATTATGCTGTCGGTATTCAGGACAAGGCAAACGGAATGGTCGACTATGCCCTTGAATCAGCTTCCGGACATATCGTGACGTTTAAAAGCCCGGATGATGCCGAGAGATATATGAATTCCCTCAATGGCGGAGAAACTTCAGCCATCACTGTCTCGCAGACAGAAAGCGCCATGAAAGCGCCGGGTGTAAGTGCGGAAGCCTCGGAAGGACCAAAATTCGAGGTGATCACCTTTGCCGACGGTTATGCGTATTATCGTGTGAATATCGCGCATCAGGACACATCAGGCGATTCCGACAAGAGCGTCATCAAGGTGATGCGTAATAAATTCTACAAAGTAAATATCAATTCGGTGACGGGCCTTGGTTTCGGTTCCGAGGCTCTTCTTCGCCCCGGAAATCCGGAGGCTGTGCTGGATGCTGAAGGACATTCCTGGATTTCAGCTTCTGTATCGGTGGCGGATTGGGATGTGGTGACTCAGGATGTCGATCTATAAAGATTTACAGTGATGCGCAGACTGTTATGCATTGTGGCCTGGGTGTGTCCGATGGTGTTTCTTGCCATCGGTTGCGCCGACGATCTGCGCAATCCTGACTTGGCGGGGGGTGGAGAAGAAGTGAAGATCTCTTTTTCCGTCGATAAAAATTCCGATACCCGTGGCTCGACTTCGCAAGATTGGGAGTGCCTCATAGATCATGCCTATCTGCTTTTTTACGGCAGCGATACCGATTCGGCGGATGATAAGCCGGTGGCGGCGGTGCGGGCCGTGGTGAAAAGCGACTCTCCGGATTGTCTTGTTTTCAAGATCCCTCCGATTCTTGAGGAGGGGAGGGACTACAGGCTGGTGGCTATCGCCAATGCCGACAGCTATGTGCCCGGAGGATACTCTTCTTATGCCGATTATCTGGATGCCCGGAGAGCCGGAGGATCGGAAATCGGCGATACTCCCTTACATATATATAATGAGAAATGTCTGACTCCTGATTTGCCGGCGCTTCCGATGACAGGCTCAATCATAAATGACGGGGCTTTCAGTTTCACGAAACAGAACGGTGCCTGTCAGGTGAATGTAGCCTTGAGGTTCCGCCGGGCAGTGGCGCGCATCGACATGATAAACATTGTGAAGCAGGGATTTGACGTGGAGGGAATTGCGATCTGCAACCGCAGGGATGCCACGTGGATCACCCCTTCAGATGAAGAAGCCGGATCAGTAAGAAAAGGATTTTCTGAATTTTTTGAAGTGCCGGAGGCCGATGATGCGGGTATTCAGAAATTTATGGGGAAACTGTATTGTTTCCCTTCCGCTGCGGAAGATGCTTCCCTCAATGACGAGGTTTCTACGGGATTGATTCTTAAAGCAGTGTATGGAGAAGATTCAGAACCTTCGTATTATAGGGTCAATATTGCGATGAGCGGCAATCATGCGGAGGTGAAGGGGAACACAAAATATTGCGTCACCATTCAGTCGGTGAAAGGCAGAGGCGCCGCGACTCCGGAAGAGGCGTATGCCTCCGACGATTCCCTCCTGGTGCTGTCGATGGTGGAAGACTGGGATCTCGAAGTGAATTATGCCATGGATGACAATGGAAATTTCGTAATACTGTCGCGCGGGAATGTGGAATTTTCGGCCGATGCAAAAGAAAATGTCGAAATAAAAGTGCTGACTTCAAGAGGCCTGGTCTGGCATGTGGAATATCTATCGGATGATGCTCCGGATGCGTTTTCGGTCTCAAAGATTTCGGAAACCTCTCTGGTGGTCTCTCCTGTCGGTGAAAATCAGGGAACCGACGATTTGACCGGGAGGTGCAGGGTATCGGCGCTCACTTCGCAGGGAAATACTTTGCAAGTGGATATTTTGCTGCGGCAACTTCCTGCCGGTGAAAATCCCGACCGGCCGGTGATACCATGGGAGAAAGATTTTGCTCTGGTGCCGCTCGCCGGCTATGGCGTGAAGGTGGATCATGACGCCAAGACTATCGAAATCGACGGATTCAACCCCGACTGCTTCAATTCCTTCATTGACATCCCGTTTCAGGTATATATCAGAGAACCGGAGGCAAATCAGTCGGTTGCGCTTGAATCTTCTTTGCAATGGCCTCTCGAAGGCAGATTGTCGAAAGAAAAGTCAGAAGACTACTGCTATACTAAAGAGTCATTTGTATCCGGATCTGTTGTCACATCTTCAGGAAATGAAATTCAAAAGAATCAATTATGGGAAAATAATGTTTCTGTAAGCAATGGAGACATCGTATATATTTCAGTAGGAGCTATGGCTCCTGATGATCCGGCTATCAAGCGTTCTTTGAAATTCATTGGAAGTGAGATGGAATATCATCTTACCATAAAACCCCGCGACATCATTATAGATGATGTGTTGCTCACCGATAATAACGGAAAATCCTGGCTTATACTTGACAGAAACGTACAGGAATATACTAAGTCAAGTTATGCCATGTATGTGGGAAGAAAAGAGGATGGAATTAAATATCAAACTTACAATTATTCTCAAAGTTATTCGCAGAATGATGACACATCTATAAATATTCCGTTTAAATATAAAGACGAATCATCTCTTTTATCTGAAGATACGCATGAAATGTATTTTGGAAAGTTCTTTACCTTTAACGCAAATAATGTTTCATCTTATAGCAGGAGCTGGCTTGATTATTATTTGTTTGATGGCGATCTCTCAGTGCGAACGTCACCATTTTATGAAAAAGAAGATGCAGCGAAGTGGAGTTTCCCGGATAATACATTGATGGAATGTATTATTAGCAGAATGAAAGTATCTAAATTAAGGATTTATCTTGTTTCTGAAATACCGGTTAAAAACGGAAAAGAATTTATTCCGATATGCTGTTATTGGCCATATAGGAATAATAGTCTGGATTTTTTAACATATGGGTATTACACTTCTAAAAATGGAAATACACAAGAATCATCAATAGTCGTCTATATTGACGGATCCATGGTAAAAACTACGAATAGAAATTCATATAACAGTATAGTCAGAATGGTTCGGGAACTTTCAGAAGATGAATTGACGGACTACAAGACAAATTATCTTGGCTATGGAAGTCAACCCCACAAACTGACCATATGCCATCCGGACACCTACACTTCTCCCGGCTGGATTGCTAATTAAATGATCCTTTTATTGTGTTTTTATTTCTTGGACCGGATTATTTTTTTGTAACAGCCCGGCTTTCAACTTAGTGCTACAAAGCTGACCACGGGGCGTGCGTCCCTACATCTGACTGATAAAATCCGGAGTCGCGAGATATCTTAAAACATTCAAAAAATACTATCAAAATATGAAATTCTTGCAGATTAGGTATTTTTTTTGTAATTTTGCACCTTTGTAAGAATTACCCGGCAATATGGACTGTCGCCGGGTGCAGATTAGCGATATGAAAAAAGAACAAAAGTCACTCTCCTCCAAAAATGCTTGCAAGGCTGCCAAAGCCGAATGTAAGCAGTCTAAAGGTAAAGGTAAAAAGGCTGAAAATGAGTCGGTAAAGACTTCCGATAAACTCCTTTTCGAGACAAGCTGGGAAGTCTGTAACAAAATCGGCGGCATATATACCGTTCTTTCCACAAAAGCGCGGGTACTTAAGGAGCAGTTTGGCGATAACCTCATATTCATCGGTCCGGATGTGTGGACCGAGGCATCTCCTTCTCCATATTTCAAGGAATATAAGACTCTTCTGAAGTCAGCGGCTAAGCTGACCCTTCCCTACGGAATCACCCTTCGCACCGGAAGATGGGATATACCGGGTTCGCCGGTGGTGGTCCTCATCAAGTTCGAGGGCGTATATCCGGCACTGAATGATATTTACGGTGACATGTGGCGTCTTTTTGGCGTCGATTCCCTTCACTGCTATGGCGATTATCCGGAGGGTTGCTCATTCGGCGTGGCTGCCGCTGTCACCATGCAGGCTCTCGCCGCTCATCTTGGGGCCAAAGACTCTGATGTGCTCGCTCATTTCAATGAGTGGACCACCGGAATGGGACTTCTATGGCTGCGCAAGATCATGCCGGAGGCGGCAAGCCTTTTCACCACTCACGCCACATCTATCGGACGCTCGATATGCGGCAACGGAAAGCATCTGTATGAATATTTCACCGGTTACAACGGCGACCAGATGGCCCGTGAACTCAACATGGAGGCCAAGCACTCCGTGGAGAAGGCGGCCGCCATCAATGCCGATTGCTTCACGGCTGTAAGCTCGCTTACGGCCGATGAATGTGCGCAACTTCTTGACAAACGTCCCGAAGTGGTGACGCCCAACGGTTTTGAACCCGATTTCGTCCCTTCAAAAAGAGCATACGCCCTCTTGCGAAAAGCCGGCAGAAAACGTCTGCTTGAGATCGCCGCGAAGATGACAGGAAAGAATTGGAGCGACGATACCCTTATTGTGGCGACTTCAGGCAGAAATGAATACCGCAATAAAGGACTCGACGTTTTCCTCGACAGCATGGCGGAATTATCGAGGACCGGTGCTCCGGCGCGGCGCGATATCCTGGCTCTTGTGCTTGTGCCGGCATGGGTGAGGGAACCTAACGGTGAATTACTCATCGATATGAATCAAAACGGCATCCTGCCGGTGACTCCTGACTATCTTACTCACAGATTGAACAATGAGGACTCCGATCCGGCATGCTGCCGTATCGGTCAACTCGAAAGAGAAGGTCAACTCGCCGGTGAAGGACAGGTGAAGACAATATTTATTCCCTGTTATCTTGACGGAGCTGACGGCATCGTCAATATCTCCTATTATGATATCCTTCCGGCTCTCGACATCACGGTCTTCGCGTCATACTACGAACCCTGGGGCTACACGCCTCTTGAGAGCATCGCTTTCGGCGTGCCTACGGTCACTACCGATAAGTCGGGTTTCGGACAGTGGGTGGAGTCGGATGTGGCTAAGGCACGCATAGAGTCGCCTCTTGAGTCTCTTGAAAAGACCGGTGTAGTGGTGGCTGCCCGTGATGACAACAGCTATTGGGATACCGTAAAGACGATCGCCCGCACGCTTGAGGCTTTCTCCGGCGCTGACAAGCAGACTGTAGATGCCTGCTCCGAAGCCGCTTCGACTACGGCAGCTCTCGCCGATTGGAAACTCTTTATCTCCAAATATGATGAGGCTTTCAAAATTGCACTGCAAAACCGCGATGCAAGAATCAAAAAATAAAGATAAGTATAATATGATATAAGACTTATACGACTTATAAATCTTATAAGACTTATATTTCAAATTTGAATAATTTTAATTAGATTATAATATGAAACTTCAAGTAAGCAACACCAACCAGCCCCAGTGGCACAATATGGTGGTATCCAATTCTCTCCCCAAGAAGCTTCGTCCGCTTGAGGAAATTTCAAAAAATCTCTGGTGGGTATGGAACAGCGAGGCTAAGAACCTCTTCCGTGACCTCGACCATGATCTGTGGCGCGCGACAGGCGAAAACCCTGTGATGCTCCTTCAGCAGCTCAGCTACGAAAGATTCCAGGATATACAGAACGATAAACTCTGGATGGACCGCATCGAAAAGGTATATGAGTCTTTCAAGGACTATATGAAGCAGCCTATGCGCAATGACCTTCCTTCAGTGTCTTATTTCTCGATGGAATACGGTCTTTGCTCCTGCCTGAAAATATATTCAGGCGGTCTTGGTGTGCTCGCCGGCGACTATATCAAGCAGGCTTCCGATTCACGCATCAACATGACTGCTGTCGGTTTCCTTTATCGTTACGGATATTTCCAGCAGAGTCTAAGCCTCGACGGTCAGCAGATCGCCAACTACGAACCTCAGAACTTCGACCAGCTTCCTATCGAGGCGGTGCTCGGCGAAGACGGACAGCCGATGATACTTGAGGTGCCTTATCCGGGACGTATCATCTACTGCCACGTATGGCGTGTGAATGTGGGCCGTATGAAGCTTTATCTGCTTGATACCGACTTTGATATGAATTCAGAGTTTGACCGCCCGATCACTCATAAACTTTATGGCGGCGACTGGGAAAACCGTATCAAGCAGGAATATCTGCTTGGCATCGGTGGTATATATATGCTTAATAAGCTCGGAATTCACACCGATATCTATCATGCCAATGAAGGCCATGCGGCTCTTCTCAACCTCCAGCGCCTTGTGGAATATGTGCAGAATGACCATCTTCCTTTCAATGTGGCTCTTGAGGTGGTGCGCGCAAGTTCTCTCTACACAGTCCATACTCCGGTGCCCGCAGGACATGACTATTTCGACGAAAGCCTGTTTGGTAAATACATGGGCGAGTATCCTGCAAAACTCGGTATCTCCTGGCAGGATCTCATGAACATGGGCCGCGAGAATCCTGACAGCAACGAGAAGTTCTCCATGAGCGTGTTCGCGCTTAACACATGCCAGGAAGCCAATGGCGTAAGCTGGCTTCACGGAGAGGTGTCGAAGAAGATGTTTGCCGGCGTATGGAAAGGATATGACCCCGCTGAAAGCCATGTAGGATATGTGACCAACGGCGTGCATATGCCGACATGGGCAGCTTCTGAATGGAAGGAATTCTATGCAGAGAAACTTGGTCCGCAAGTGTTTGAAGATCAAAGTAACCCCGAAGCATGGAAAGGTATTTTCAAAGTTGGCGATGACGAAATCTGGAATATGCGCATGACTTTGAAAAACAAGTTTATCAATTTCGTCCGCAAAGACTTCCGTGAGAAGTGGCTCCGCAATCAGGGAGATCCGTCTGCCGTGATGCAGATCATGGACAAGATCAATCCGAATGCCCTTATTTTCGGTTTTGCCCGTCGCTTCGCCACTTACAAGCGTGCTCACCTTCTCTTCAACGACCTTGACCGCCTCGCTAAGATCGTCAATGACAAGGATCGTCCTGTTCAGTTCATCTTCTCAGGTAAGGCTCACCCTGCCGATGGTGCCGGTCAGGGACTTATCAAGCATATCATGGAGATAAGCCGCATGCCGCAGTTCCTCGGAAAGATCATATTCCTTGAAGACTACAACATGATAGTGGCTAAACGTCTTGTGACAGGTGTCGACGTATGGCTGAACTTCCCGACCCGTCCTCTTGAGGCTTCCGGAACATCAGGCGAAAAGGCCGAGATGAACGGTGTGCTCAATTTCTCCGTGCTCGACGGATGGTGGTATGAAGGCTACAAGTTCGATGAGCAGGCCGGTTGGGCGCTTACCGACAAGCGTACGTTTACCGACCAGGCTCAGCAGGATAAACTCGATGCCGCAACTATCTATTCGATGCTTGAAAACGAGATCATCCCTCTCTACTATGATAAGAACTACAAGGGGTACTCTCCGGAATGGATTCAGTATATCAAGCGCTCGATCGGCAATATCGCTCCTCACTTCACCATGAAGCGTCAGCTTGACGACTATATCTCACGTTTCTACGAGCCGGAGGCTAAACGCGCTTCCGAACTCAAGGCTCACGACTTCGCGAAAGCTCGTGAAATCGTAGCTTGGAAAGAGGCTGTGGCTTCGAAGTGGGATCAGATCGAAGTGCTCGCCGTAGACTACAACGAGAGTGTCAACAACACTTATCACACCGGCAGCGACTTCACCGTGAAGTGCACGCTCGACACCAAGGGCCTCGGTGACTCTATCGGCGTTGAACTCGTGAACTATAAGGAACATGATGGCGTTTCTGACTTCGTGGGTACGAAGCAACTGAAGATCGTGGCTCAAAACGGATCGATCGTCAACTACGAGCTCGATGAGAAGCTTACCGATGCCGCAACGTATCGCTATGCTCTCAGAATGTATCCGAAGAACGCGATGCTTCCCCACCGCATGGACTTCGCTTATGTGCGTTGGCTCTAATATAATTCCCCTATAATACTTCATATAAGGCATCCCGGCTGTCAAAGCCCGGATGCCTCTTTTTTTCAGTCTCCAGTTGTAAGTTTTGACCGAGAACCTAACGCAGAAATTCTAAATTCTCAATTCTAAATTCTAAATTAAAATAAATTCTAAATTCTCAATTAAAAATAATTCTCAATTCTCAATTCTCAATTCTCAATTCAAAATAATTCTAAATTCTCAATTCTCAATTAAAATAATAAATCTGCTTTATACC
>CAMWJD010000057.1 GCA_947174515.1 uncultured Porphyromonadaceae bacterium | reverse complement strand
ACCGCTGTGAACGGTTTTGCAGACCGGTACCTAACCACTCGGACATGGAACCATTATTGCTAACTGGTAATATCCCTCGTTTGCGTTGCAAAGTTAATGCTTTTTTTTTATTCACGCAAATTTTTGGCCATTTTTTTTCATTATATGTTTTTTCTACCGGTAATATTCTTATTTATACCGACCTTTCGCTTGATGTGGAGACTCAAATCTTCTTTCCATAACGGGCGTATATTTCAACCCCCATCTTTTTCGCTTTCTCTATGTCTGCGGCATTTTTCGGATCCACCCCATATTTGCTCAATTTTGGAATCACTACGGGAGTTCCGGGACGTATGCGGTCAGGATGACCAAGTTTCGCCTTGTTTTCTTCATATATATATGGCCATAGATTGTAGTTACCGTAATGAGACTTTGCCATTGTGGTCAGATATCTTGTGGTGCTGATGGTGTCATATACCACTGCGTCTGAAGGTGCTGTCGGGACTTCTGCTTCCGTTTCTATTGATTCTGTACTATCAGGAAGTGTATCTTCCAATATTAAAGGATTATTATCAGAATAATCCGTTTCTTGTTGTTGGTTTCCTTCTGCGATTACATCTCCGGTTGATGCAGCAATGGCAGTCCGGTCAAATTTCTTGTTGAAGTCATTTGTGGCGTAAATATACCATATCACAAATGTGGAGAAGAGCGCAATTATTGTAGCCGTCAAGCCAACCAAGAGTCCTTTTTTCCAATTTTTCCAGCGATCTATTTTTGTATCTATTATTTCAGGTTGTTCAATTTCTTGAGACTCTCTTTCAATGCTCTCGGTTTCGTTTTCCTCATCATCCGAGTCATTCTCCAAGACTTCACTTTCATCTGCTTTGACTTCAGATTCTAATCCGATGTCTTCACTTTTGTATGTTTTAACTTCAGATTCAATCCCTAAGCCTTCACTTTCTTCTGCCTCGATTTCTGATTTGAATCCGATGCCTTCACTTTCAATTCTGATTTCTCCAAAATCTTCAGAAACCTCTGTTGCCACCGGAGTATCAGTGGCTTCGGTTTCTTCAACGGAAGAAAATTCCTTATTGTCTTCGATGTCTTCAATTAGAGATGATTCTGAATCTAAATTTGCTATTTCCGGCTCTATTTCTATCTGTGATTTGTCTTGAGTGCCGGAATTTGCCAAAGTTTCAATAGAAGTTTCGTCTTTTTGAACCACATTAAATATTGCTGATTCATCAGTAATCGCATCATCAGGAATAGTTTCCTCAGAAACAGCTTCATCAGAAATCGCAAAGTCTACAACTTCTGACTTGTCAGGACTTTTTTCAATGACGTCTTCCTCAAAAGGATGTTCTTCTCCCTGGGTGTTATCTATGATAATCTCCCGGCTGTTGATTTCTTCTATATCACTTTTATCTTCTGTAGAATCTTCTTTGCTCAGTAGCTGACTGATGTCGACATTATCGCTTATCTCTATTGCCGTGAAAGCTTCGAATGGGGCATTGACAGCAGCTGCAAGTTCTTTTGATGGAACAAAAACCACTTTTGAGTGTCCCGAAATTTCCATGGGTTCTCCGGTGGTCACATCCACGCTCTTCCTCGGTTCTACGCGAGAAAGACGAAAGGTGCCGAATCCTTTGATCTTGACACTCTCTCCCGCCTCCAGTTTTTCGCTAATTATGGAGAAAAATTCACGTAGAAAATCTTCTGAAAATCTTTTTGATCTTCCCGATTGGTCGGCAAGCAAAGTTGATAATCGGGGAAAGGTGATTTTATTATTCATGGTTTCGGACTTTCTGTTTTAGCAATGTAGAAGGACGGAATGAGAGGGTGATCTTAGGGGGGATGAGCATTCTTTTTCCATTAGAGGGATGATATGCAATCCTTTCTTCTCGTTTACGTGGCTCAAAATTGCCAAAACCGGGAAATGTGACAATGTCTCCTTCCAAAGCAGTTTCCGTCACCACATGGCATAGGGCTTCTATCATTTCTGCCGTATCCTCTTTCCCTGCATTAAGCCGCTGGCTCAATAAATCCAAAAATGTCTTGTTGTCCATCAACTGCTACGAATAACTTTCTATCTTGATTTTTTCTGAAAGAAATATCAGATTATGATTTTCTTTAAGCTGTTCTCTCCTTTAATTATGTATATGCCTTTAGGCAGTCTTGTAAATATTTCGATATCAGAACAGTCATTGGAAATCATTCTCCCATTGATGTCATAGATGCCGTAAAAATCATGGTTTTCTCCGTCAATTTTACTCACTGATAAAGTGATGGGATCTTTGAAATCCGGAATGGCGAGATATCGTGTTTCTGTCAGTTTTTTCAAATTCGCTCCATAGGCTTCGGAGGCATCATTGTTGCAGATCACTACTTTCTTCACCGGCTTGTCTGATATCTCTATTCCATATGTCATAAGATTATTCTTCACTCCTGCCAGGTCATCGGTTGTGATGGTCAGCTGCCCGTCAGCTTCATTAAATGAATATGTTGACTTGTTGTTATGGCGTGATACCCAGAAATCACCATAATCCTCAAAATTATACATTCCCACTTCCGACATGTCAAGTCGTTCGATAAGACGTTTTTGGAGTATCATCTTCCAGTCTCGGTTTGGGTGAATGAGCAAAACTGCCGAAGCATAATTGCCACGAAGCTTTTGCATGGCACTTTCCCAATCATTTACACATTTGTGATGTTCCCATGTGTCATTGTTCAGTGGCTCTTCACCATCCTTGTTGTTATATACGTCTGATATGTGAAGTTGGATTGTCAATACCTTTGATTGGTCTTTTCCCCAGTCATTGTCATAGCGTCCGAAAAATGGGAACTCAGAGAGAATGTCGCCGCCGGTGTAGCACGATTGATAGTTGTAATTTCCTTCCTCAAGCATTGCATGGAAGTCAGGATTGACACACAAGTGGCCTGAACGGAACGACCTCACATTATTGCCAAGGTCTTCCTCCAATATTTGTTTAGACATCACGATCTCAGCCCATGTCGAAACCCCGGTGCTTGTCCCGTCTACACAGGTAGCCCTATGAGCATATTCCTCTCTTGTCACCACATCTGTGTTACGGGTCTTGTTGAAATCCGGGAAATGGCACAGTGAATGGCTGCCCACCGTATGACCTTCATTAAGAAGTTGTTTTGCGTTGGGAATAGTCTCGTCATTATAGAAATTTGAGAGATAAGAATGACCGAAATTCTCTTTGTCACTGTAGTAATGCACAGTAAGGAAATAGTGACCTTTCATGCCGATGGATTTTTCATATTCCGACATGTAGTGCATTGCATCGTAGGCAGTGCGGCTGTCGCAGTCATGCGTAGGCACAAGAAGCTGGAGATACCCTGCAGGCACTGTGAATTTCCATGCGGATATACCGGTACTCTTGGCATATATCGAACGTAGAAACAAAGCCCATACGTCTGACGACGGCTCAAAGCCATTGTTGTATTCTCTTGATGAGTTCTGGTCTTTGTTCAATTGGTTGCGTTGCACAACATCTCTCCAAGTCACGCCTACAAGGTAGGTCGTGCCTTTTCCGTAAGCATTTCTGGCTACTGCCGCGGTTCCGGTGCTGTAATTTGCAAGCACATCGCATTTTGTGGGAGTGAATGTGAAGCTTTTTATGCTTCCTATCGATGTCTCGCGTTCATGTTCTTCATCAATATATTCAAGCTCGCGGTCGCCATAATAGATCGAGTTCCATTTGATAATGGGGCGTTCGGTGCTTTTTGTAAAACCTCCTTTCCCGTCGATGCCAAACATATCTGAAATGAGGTCCGTGCATGAGGATGCCGCAGATTTTATAGCCGGCGATATGAATGTGCCTCCTTCCTTTACCCAATCGGAAAGTTTCTGCATCTCTTCTCTTGTGAAAGATGTGTTGGTCTGCACGTTGGCAAGTAATATCACTTCTTGCTTCATCGCTTCTTCAATATCGGTTGTCACTATATAGTCATAGCCGGCTATGTCGCACATATAGCTGGCGGAATATACTTGCCTGGCATAATCACCGGAAGTTTCCGATTCGTTGTTGCGTGCGGTTATATCGAGAACGGCTATCCCTGCAGATGCGGTTGCGCCGGATATTGTCATTATTCCTAATGCAAGTCCTTTTAAGATTGGCAAGAAATTAATTTTCATTTTATATAGCTATATTATTGAATGTATGCATATTGTCATTTCGGCTGAGCGCCATTCATTTTGTAGAGCTTTCAAGATTGGCTAATTATGCCGAATTAATGTGCAAATATAGTCATTTTTTTATTATCTTCAAAATTTTTACGTTTTATTGTTCATGTTTTCAATGTTTTTTAAGAATTATTCGGTTTTTTAATCCCATTCACCCCTTTTTTTTGGATTACTTGATTTTATTCATTAATTTTGCATTTCAAATTACTCCAATTTATAGATTTTGTTTCAAGATGAAAAAAAGTCCCCTTCAGAGAGTGCGCGCTGAGTATCAGCCTAAGCTCCCAAATGCACTTAAGGGTGCAGTGAAACTTGAAGTAGGTGAGCCTACTCAATCAGTGGCAGATCAAGAAGAAATTAAAAAGCTTTTCCCTAACACATATGGTCTTCCCATCGTGGAGTTCAAGCCTGATGAGAATTCACAGCGTGTAGAGGAACCTTTCAATGTCGGTATTATCCTATCCGGTGGTCAGGCTCCCGGCGGCCACAACGTGGTGAGCGGTATCTTTGACGCTCTAAAGAAGCTTAACAAGGAATGTCGCCTTTATGGCTTCCTCATGGGCCCTTCCGGTTTTATCGATCATCAGTATATGGAGATCACTGAAGGTTTCCTGAAGGATTATAGAAATACCGGAGGTTTTGATATTATTGGTTCCGGTCGCACCAAACTCGAGAATCCCGACCAGTTCGACTCCGGACTCAAGATTCTCAAGGAACTTGACATCAAGGCTCTCGTCATCATCGGTGGAGACGATTCAAACACTAATGCGTGTGTGCTTGCCGAGTATTACAAGGCGAACGGAGCTGGCGTGCAGGTGATCGGTGTTCCCAAGACTATCGACGGCGACCTCAAGAATAAATGGATTGAGACTTCATTCGGGTTCGACACTGCCTGCAAGGTTTATTCCGAAGTCATAGGTAATATTCAGAGAGACTGTAATTCCGCTAAGAAGTATTACCACTTCATCAAGCTTATGGGACGCTCTGCAAGTCACATCGCTCTTGAATGTGCTCTTGAATGTCAACCTAATTACTGTCTTATTTCCGAAGAGGTGCAGGCTAAGCGCATGACTCTCGATAATATAGTAAATCAACTTTGCTATATGATTGTGGAGCGTGCCAAGATGGGATGGAATTTCGGTACTGTCCTTGTGCCGGAAGGTCTTATTGAGTTTATTCCATCCATGAAGTTGCTTATCTCTCAGCTTAATGATATTCTTGCTGAACATTCGGCTGAGTTTGATTCGTTGAGAGATGAGGAGAAACTTGAGGCTATAGCCAAATATCTTCAGCCGGCTGAGGCAGATCTGTTCCTGTCATTGCCTAAGAGTATCGCTCTCCAGCTGAGTCTTGACCGTGATAGCCACGGCAACGTTCAGGTATCTCTCATCGACACTGAGAAGCTTCTTGCCGACATGGTGGGAAAACGTCTTGCCGAGCTTAAGAAGGAAGGTGAATATCATGGCAAATATGCAACTCAGCATCATTTCTTTGGCTATGAAGGTAGATGTGCTGACCCGACGAATTTTGATGCTGACTACTGCTATGCTCTCGGCTACAATGCGGCGTTGCTTATCAACAGCGGCGTTACCGGCTACATGAGTTCTGTCCGCAATCTTACTGATAAACCTGAGAACTGGATTGCCGGTGGTATTCCAATCACTATGATGATGAATATGGAGAAGCGTCATGGACATATGAAGCCTGTAATTCAAAAGGCTCTTGTCGATCTTAAAGGCAAGCCATATATGAAGTTTGCATCCATGCGCGAAACTCTCATGCTGAATACTCTTTATCAATATCCGGGCCCAATCCAGTATTTCGGTCCTGCCGAAGTTTGCGACCGCCCTTCTATGACACTGCTTCTTGAGCATGATAAGCACATTTGATCATGACTGATTCCAAAACTGTTTTAAGCGATAAGGCCTGGGCAAGATGGACGGCATTGCTCCTTCTGGCCATGGCCATGTTCTGCAGTTACATCTTCATGGATGTGATGTCGCCAATCAAGAATCTCGTGCAGAGTCAGCTTGGATGGGACAATACTGCATTCGGTACGATGCAAGGTAGTGAGACATTCCTCAATGTCTTCATATTTTTCCTCATATTTGCCGGTATCATCCTCGACAAGATGGGAGTTCGTTTCACTGCCATCCTTTCGGGTGTGGTGATGCTTGTCGGTGCCACTATCAACTGGTATGCTGTCACTGATATGTTTGCCAATAGTTCTCTTGAAGTCTGGTTTACTGAGCATCTTAACTATATTCCTATCTTCGATGAGCTTGGTGTTTCTCCGTTTTATGAGGGAATGCCGGCATCCGCAAAACTCTCTGCTATCGGCTTTATGATTTTTGGTTGTGGAGTCGAGATGGCCGGTATCACTGTCAGCCGTGGCATCGTGAAGTGGTTCAAAGGTCGTGAGATGGCGCTCGCTATGGGTTCGGAGATGGCTCTTGCACGTCTTGGCGTGGCTACTTGTATGATCTTTTCTCCTCTCTTCGCATATATGGGCGCTACTCCTAAAGTAAGTAATTCAGTTGCTTTTGGTGTTGTCCTCCTTATGATTGCGCTTATCATGTTTATCGTCTATTTCTTCATGGACCGCAAACTTGATTCGCAGACTCATGCTGAGGAAGAAAAAGATGATCCTTTCCGCATCAGCGACCTCGGTCAGATACTCCGCAGCAGCGGTTTCTGGCTTGTAGCTTTCCTTTGCGTGCTTTATTATTCTGCTATCTTCCCATTCCAGAAATATGCGGTGAATATGTTGCAGTGCAATCTTACTTTCACCGAGGTTGATCCTAATAGTTTCTGGGCTTCTGATGCTGAGACTGTCGTGCAGTATATCGTGATGCTTATTGCAGCTGCTGCCGCATTTGTAAGCAATTTCTCTTCTAACAAGGGAATGAAATCAGGAATGCTCTTGCTCGCTGTAGTGGCTCTGCTCACTTATTGCTGGATGGGATATATGTGCCAGAGCGCAGCTTCCATCTTCGCTGTGTTCCCATTGCTCGCAGTTGGCATCACTCCGATTCTTGGCAAGTATGTCGACCATAAGGGAAAAGCTGCCTCAATGTTGGTTTTTGGAGCGCTGTTACTGATAATATGCCACTTGACTTTTGCCTTCATTCTTCCGCTCTTCAAGGGTAATGATCTTGGTGGAGTAGTGGTTGCTTATCTCACGATCCTTGTGCTCGGAGCTTCGTTCTCTCTTGTTCCGGCATCTCTCTGGCCTTCGGTGCCTAAGCTTGTGGATGCTAAAATCATCGGTTCGGCATATGCGCTTATATTCTGGATTCAGAATATCGGTCTTTGGCTCTTCCCGCTTCTTATTGGTAAGGTGCTTGATAATACGAATCCTGATATAGCTGAAGGTCTTGCCAATGGAACGTTGACAGAAGCCGAGGCGGCTGTAAGCTATAACTACACTTGGCCTCTTGTGATGCTTGCATGCCTTGGTGTGGCTGCATTGCTCATCGGTATATGGCTCAAGATAATTGATAAGAAGCAGCATCTTGGTCTTGAACTCCCCAATATCAAGTCAGATGCCGCTGAAGTAGGAGAATCAGAAATCCTTGCAGCTGAAGAATAATATACTTTCATAAATCAACTTTAAGGACGCACGGTTTGTGCGTCCTTTTTGTTTAATTCTTCTGCCTCTTCTTACTGAACGTTAAAGGGTCTCTAACTTAGTATATTTATGCGAGACATAATTATTATATGAGAGCTCACGGATAGGCCAACTTGATATATTCTTTCCTATCTCATGCACTATATTTGATTCTCAATCGTTATATAGATATGGGAATTGTAAGGAAAATATTGCATACGGTAGTTGTCTGCAGCATGATGCTCGCAGGCGGCAATCTGGTGCATGCCGAGACAATTGGGCAGAAGGAGGCTAAGGCGATGGCTCAGAAATTCTTTAATGAGTCCAAAAACTATGTGACTCCCCCGGTGATATATGTTTATAACGGAAAAGATCTCACCACACAACGCCTTTTCACTCCTTTTTATCTATTCAATTCTCCGACAGGTGGTTTTGTAGTGGTGTCGGCTGAAAATAAGGCTTTCCCAATACTGGCGTATTCTCTTAAAGAAACCTTCGATAAGGATAAGATGACTCCGATGGTTCGCTCGATTCTTACTGATTTTTCAAGAGATATCGAAATGATAAGATATGACAGCCGTATTCCAACTGACGCTATCGAGCAGTGGGAAACTTACCCTGAAGTGGTGTTTGATATGCTTAAAAATCCCGAAAATGAGGATTATTACGCAGTCTCTTTTGGTGATAAGGAATCGTTTTGGATGGTGCGTCGCGAAGCGACAGAATTTGATTTTGATACAGAAGACCCTGTTGAATATGCTTTTTATCCTGAAGAAACTTTATCCGTCACTCAGCTTGAAGTTCCTCTTGTCACTTCCAATATAGCCGGACATTTCGCATTGTCTTTGTCTAAGGATATTGAGAGGGTGATTGTCTACGATGTTACCGGGTTGATGGTGGAAAATAGAAAATATAGAAATACAAATATTGCGCATGTCGATCTTGCAGCACATCCAAATGGATTTTATATTGCTTTGGTAATTGATCGTGATGGGATTGGTCATGCAGTAAAACTATATAGATAATGTCTACCAATAGAAAGATACTTCTTGCTTTCCTGTCAGTAATAATAACGATAGTTTACATTGCTGTGACTTTCCGGTTTAGAAAGGAATTCGGATGGTGGGCATATATTGATTGTTTCGCGCTGTTCATGTCAGTTTTCACATGGCTTATGTCATTGCTTATCGGTAAGATGATCCCTTATTCCGGCAAGCTCCTTGCGAAAATAGCTTTGGTCTTTGGAATCCTTTTCATCCTTGCTGTTATAGGAGAATACGTAGCATATACAGCTCTTTTCTAAATCTCTATAACAAATTGCAATACATGTCATTATAATTCAAAATAAAAGGATGCACGAGCCGTGCATCCTTACAAAGTTATGTTATAATCATTCAATCGAACTAAACGATTAAATCAGTTCTTAACAGGGGAGAGCTTCGTTGGTCTTGTGCACTGCAGCTGCGCTCTTTGCGAAGAGTTCTTTCTCTTCTGCGTTGAGGTCGATCTCAATGATCTTCTTGATACCACCCTTGCCAAGTACGCAAGGAACGCCTATGCAAAGATCTTTTTCACCATATTCGCCGTCGAGAAGTGCGGAGCAGGGGATGATTGCATCCTGATCGTGGATCACTGCCTCTACAACTTCTGCAGTTGCTGCTCCGGGAGCATACCATGCGCTGGTGCCGAGAAGCTTGGTGAGTGTCGCGCCTCCTACCATAGTGTCTGCCACTACCTTATCCATTGTTTCCTTGTCCAGAAGAGTCTCGCAGGGAATACCGCGGAGAGTAGCGAAGCGACGCATCGGAATCATTGTGGTGTCGCCGTGGCCTCCGATTACAAACCCTTCTACCTCGTTGGGGTTCGCGCCGAGTGCTTTGCTAAGATAATATTTGAAACGGCTGCTGTCGAGGGCACCACCCATACCGATGATACGGTTTTTGGGAAGGCCTGATACCTTGTGGATGAGGTAGGTCATTGTGTCCATAGGATTGGATACGCATACGATTACTGCGTTGGGACTGTGCTTCAGTACGCTTTCGGTCACTTGCTTCACAATGCCTGCGTTGACACCGATAAGTTCCTCTCTGGTCATGCCGGGCTTGCGTGGTATGCCGGAAGTGATGACTACTACGTCAGAGTTGGCGGTAGCCTCGTAGTCGTTGGTCACGCCGCTGATGCGGGTGTTCATGTCAAGGAGATTGGCAGTCTGCATCATATCCATGGCTTTGCCTTCGGATACACCTTCCTTGATGTCGATCATCACAACTTCGTCAGCCACTTCACGGATGGCCATTACATTGGCGGCAGTAGCACCTACGTTGCCTGCGCCTACAACTGTTACTTTTGACATTACTTCTATAATTTATAGGGTTATATGTAAACTACTTTTATATTAGATGGCGTTCGGGCCATTTGATTATACGCAAAATTAAGAAAAATCCGCGAGAGCACAAAATTATACCACATATTTTATCCTGTTGCAACGCTCATCAATGTCAATCCCTGACAACCACCGGAGAATCTTCCGTGCAGTCTATGATGGCAGTAGGTGTAGTTCCTCCATCTTCACCCATTACTATTCCGTCTGCTTTCCCGTCGTAAGCCTCCATCATCAGCTCAGGATTGCGCGCATAGTCTTCATCTTCGTATTCTATTGAAGTTGTTAGCAGTGGATTTCCTAATTTCTCACAGATCATTCTTGCCGTATTGCAGTCAGGTATGCGGATGCCGACAGTCTTCCTTTTTTTAAACTCTTTAGGGAGATTTGATTGCGCCTTGCATATGAAGGTCAGCGCACCGGGTGTCTCGTCGCGCATCATCTGAAATGTTTTGTCTCCTATTCTTGCATATTCGGCTGCCATGGATATCCCGTCGCAAATGATCGAGAGATTGTTTTTGTCAGGATTGATGTTTTTCAATTCGCAAACCGCGCGCACCGCTTTCTGATTAAGCGCGTCACACATTATTCCATATAGACTGTCGGTGGGAATAATCCATATCTCTCCGGCTTTCAGATGTTCTGCTATCTGTTCTGCCTGTTTCTCTGAAGGAGAATCGTTCCAGATCTTTATTGATTTCATACATTTGTGGTATTAGACGGGGTCTTCGTTTGCAAATTTACTAAAATTTCAATAATATATACATACCTTTTACGTTTTTTTCTTAGAAAAAATTTTTTCATTATCCCGATTCACAAAATATGAAAATAGGAATACTCGCAGCTATGGACAAGGAGGTGGCGTTAATTATACCTCTTATCAAGGATATGCAAGTGGTGGAAATAGATACACGAAAGGCTTATCTGGGTAAGATAGGACACCACGAAGTGTGTGTGATGAAGTGCGGAATAGGAAAAGTCAATTCAGCCTTGAATGTATATCGTCTGATTGAATATTTCCATCCGGATCTTGTCATAAATTCCGGGGTTGCCGGTGGTGCCGATGCTTTGATGAAAGTAGGTTCCCTGCTTGTGGCCACTGAAGCGGCCTACCACGACGTTTGGTGCGGTCCAGGCACCGAATGGGGGCATATGGACGGATTGCCACCGCGCTTTGCTATGGATGCGGAGGTGATTGAGTCTTGCCGTAAGTCTGCCTCTGCCGATGTCAGATTTGGATTGATTTGCTCCGGCGATCGCTTCATAAGCAAAGAGGAAGAAGTCGATTTCATAAAGAGTATCTACCCCGATGCTCTTGTCTGTGATATGGAATCAGCTTCTATCGCTCATGCTTGCTATGACTGCGGCGTGCCATGTGCCGTGGTCCGGGTAGTCAGCGACACTCCGGGGCAGGCTGACAATATATCTCAATATAAAAATTTCTGGAATGAGGCTCCTGAAAAGACATTCAGGAGCGTTAAATCGATAATAGAGAATCTCAAATAATGTCTTCTGCTAAACTCAACCGGTTGAAGCCGTTTATGTTGCCAATCGCAATGTTGGGTGGCATCCTGTTTTATCCTTGGATGGGATATGTGCAGTTTCTTTCTCCATATCTTATCTTCGCAATGCTCTTCATCACATATTGCAAACTTGATTTCCGGCATATTGCTCTCGGTCAGTTTCAATGGGTATTGCTTGGAATACAGATGTTTATAGCGGCCGTTGCTTATTTGTCTATCGCCTGGATTGATCACACGGTAGCTGAGGGTGTCTTCATATGTGTTTTTATTCCGACAGCTACGGCAGCTCCTGTGATCTGCGCGATGCTTGGAGGAAGTCTGTCTAAGCTTGCAACGTATTCATTGCTGTGCAATGTCTTTGTGGCTATTGTTGGTCCTTTTGTTCTCGCGATGATAGGTGATACCGACTATAGTTTCTGGGAATCATTCCTGATGATTTTCCGAATGGTCATGCCCTTGCTCCTGGGGCCGTTGTTGGCTTCGTTTCTGTTGCGCCATGTATGGCCAAAGTTCCATGAATCAGTGAAATCCCATCAATCCATATCATTCTATTTGTGGGCTGTCTCTCTCTTTATCATCGTCGGCGGATGCGTCAGTTTTATTATCAATCACTATCAGCCCGATTCCCTCGGTTCCATGATATGGCTTGCGGTTGGGGCTCTTGTGGTCTGTCTCATTCAGTTTAAGATAGGCAGGATGGTGGGACGTCGATTTGGAGATCCGGTTTCCGGTGGGCAGGGTATGGGACAGAAAAACACGGTGCTTGCCGTTTGGATAGCCCTTGCCTACATGAACCCGGTAGCCTCAATAGCTCCTGCCTCCTACATAGCCTGGCAGAATATCATCAACTCCTGGCAGATCATGCGCCACAAATCCTCGGAAAATATCGAACCTTAAGGTTTTCAGTGGTGTTGTAACATAAAAAGATACTACTATGAACAGCACTTCTCAACTATCGGCTAATAAAAGTCGAACTTCCGCCATGATATGGGGCAATATTCTCGCATTGTCCGCTGCAATATGCTGGGGTCTCAACGATCCCGCCAACAAAGCTCTTATTCCGGATTGGATTTCAGCTTCCGGTGTGGCTCTCGCCCGAATTTTCGGAGCCACCGTAATAATATGGATTATTTCACTTTTCACAAAGAAGGAAAAGATTCTGTACGGCGACTGGAAACTTCTCTGGGCGTCAGCACTCATGATGCTTGGATTCGTCTATGTCTTTTCTCTTGCCTTCAACACCGCATCTCCTATTGATATTGCCATTATCCTCACATTCCAACCGATTCTCGTTGTCATAATAAATGCCATTTTCAAGCATGAGCATGTGTCGCTTCTCGAGATTATCGGTATGGTTGTGGCACTTGGGGGCGCCATTATGGTGATTCTGAGTGGTGGAAAAGTTGACTCCGGTCGTCTGATAGGTGACTTTTATGCTGTTGTGTGCGCTATTACCTATGCTGTCTATCTTGTGATCCTCGAAGGTCCGTCTCAAAGATATGGCACTATAAGTCTTATGAAGTGGGTGTTCCTGTTTACTGCCATCTTCGCATCTCCGTTGCTGTTCACCATGCATGCCGATATGCCTATATTCACTCATGCCAAAGCGATGCCGTGGCTCATTCTCGGCTTCATAGTCCTTTTCCCGACTGTATATTGCTATCTCGTCACCCCGCCTGCTATCAAGATGGTGGGCAGTGAAGTTCTGGCATTCTACCAGTATCTCGTGCCTGTCATCACCACTGTCGTTGCCATTGCCGCCAAGATGGACTCATTCCATTGGTATCAGCCGGTTTCTTTTGTAATAATAGTGGCAGGCGTAATCCTCGTCAACTTCGCAAAGGCCAAACATTCATCCATTATCCCTCAACCTCAGAAACCACAATAAAAATCCAAATACCTCATAGGGGATGCCTCTATGAATTGCACCCCAAAAGTTGGATAAAAAACTTTTGGGGTGCAGTTCATTTTGGATTACCCTCCTCAAAAACCAGAAATTCTTACTCTTTACTTTGGTAATAAGTAGCTAATGATAAGTATCTCACAGAAATTAAACGATAATGTAATTTAAGCAGCTTGAAAAGATCTTGACATG
>CAMWJD010000056.1 GCA_947174515.1 uncultured Porphyromonadaceae bacterium | reverse complement strand
CCGACCGAGTCATTCGCGGCCGTCTGTTCCGATGGCGTCTCAAAGTATTCCTCCGCCGTCTGTGCAAGTCCGTCCGCCACCTTGCCGGTCCGGGTGTCACTCGATTCTTTGGCGGAGTCATTGACGGAAATCACGAAATTTTGACATGACGACGATTCCGGATTTAGAAAATTTCTGTCGCGTGCAATATGGCTCATGTCCGGTTGTGAATAAACGGACACCGAAAGGATGCAAAGCGCAGCCAATATCAAAGTCTGCAGGGGAGGCCTTTTCATGGGGAAAGTGATGTTTTATGTAATATGTCGCTAAGTTAGTGATAAAAAAGGGTGTTTGCAAGGTTTTTTCATAAATAATTGAGATTTTTTAGGTGAATTCCTTAGACGTTTGAATTTTCAAAAAAAAAAATCCCATCTCGATTTTCATGAGATGGGATTTAATCTTTGTAGTGAGTCTATTTTACTTTTTTGAGGACTTTTTGATTCACTTTGATCGGGTATTTGGATTTTAGAGACTCAACCCAGTCGGTTTCAAGCTGATTCTGGTAGTCTGAAGTCACCAGACTCTTGACGTCGGTCATCGTCTCCGGAGCATTCAGCAGCTTCGGTTCGTAGATGAAATAGACCGTATACTTTTTATTGTTGGGAGTCACCGGCTCTCCTCCATAAATCAAATTGTCTACCATGGGGTTTTGTCCTTTTTCCATGAGTATACGCTCAATAGAAGCTTTCCCGACAAATTGCTTGCGCACAGCCTTGTATGTCTCATCGTCAGTTGCCTCTTTCAAAGCGGCTTTGACCTCTTCAGCAACTGAATCATTGGCCGCCTGCACGAGAATGCCTTTCACGTGAGGAGTTGTCCATGTGTAGTCTTCGCGATGGGAAGTAAAGTAGTCGTTCAGTCCATCGGTGTCTTTTGCCGCCTTGTCCCATACCTTGAGCAGACTTGCTTCATACAGCAGCGAGCCTTCGCGATATTCGTTGAGGAGATTCTTATATTCTGGCTCATTGGCATAAAGCCAATTATACTCGGCTTCTTTAAGCTGATTGTTGAAGTAGTTGTTGATGCTGTTCTCAAGTTCTGCGGCTGCTTCATCTCCATCAGGAATGATCATGGGACTTACGCTTGCCGCCCACTCTGCAAGTGAAATGTTTCTTTTTCCAATCTTGGCGATTTCCAATGCTCCCGCTCCTGAAGCATCAAGCGCTTTTTCATTCCAGATGCTGTCGAGACCATTGCTCTTCACCTCATTGCAGAGCACCTGGATATTGGTGCTGTTAAGGCTTCCTTTGTGCTTCTTTGCCAATTTGTCGAAAAGATTTTTCTCTACAAGTTTGTATCTGTCATCCTGAGGACTGGCAATTCTCTTAAGCACCATAGGTTTCATTTCTTCGAGGCTTGCCGGATCTTTGGCATCGAGTTTGCGGATCACGTGCCATCCGAATTGGCTTCTCACAGGCTTGGAAATCTCATTGACTTGGATTGCGAATGATGCTGAATCAAAGGGTTCCACCATCATGCCGGCTCCAAACCAGTTGAGCTTGCCGCCTTGCCGTCCCGACCCTTTGTCGTCGCTGAGCTCGCGGGCTAAATCTTCAAATTTTTCCGGATCTGCTGCCACTGCATTATATATGCTGTCGATGCTTGCCTTTGCGGCTGCCTGTTGCTCGGCAGTTGCAGTCGGAGCCACCATCTTCATAATATGCTCTACGAGCACTACGCCTCGGGCTGCCCGAGTGTTGCCACCTTTTAAGATATGATATCCTTGCGGTGATTCTACGATTTCTGAAATTTCACCCGGCTTTAGCGAAAGAGCGGCTTTTTCAAAAGCATATGGGAATCTGCCTGAAGAAATATATCCCATTCGGCCTCCGTTTTCGTTGCTTGCACGGTCGATCGAATATTTGGCTGCTAACTCTGCGAAGTCTCCGCCATTCTTCAATACATTAAGGATGGAGTCTGCTTTGCGGTAAGCTTCGTTTTGCTCCTTAATGGTCGCTCCTTTAAGTATCATGATGTGGTATGCCTCCGGTTCCTGACGGCTCATGTCGTAGGCTTCTTTGACTAAGGAATTCAAGAAGACAGAATCGGTCATATAAGGAGATGCGAGATCTGCCTTATATTGCTCCATTTCCTGCTTGAATGTCGGCATGGTGTCAAGTCTTTGGTCGAGTGCGTCAGCTACTTTAAGCTTATAGACCTTAAACATCTCGGCATATTCCTCAAGGCTTTGGAGGTCCACTTGTTGTTGCTGGTTCTTGTGGTAGAGGTATTCGAATTCAGAGCGCGGTACGTCTACGCCATTCACCGTCATGATGATTTCATCCTTTGCTATCGCTGACAGTATAGTGCCGGCGATGATGGATAATGCAGCTATGTGCTTTGTTTTCATTGTCTTCGTCGATATTGGATAAATCGATATGATAAAAAAATCAAAAAAAGAGTGATCCGTTTGGCATCACTCTTTTTTTAACGTATTATTTACGTGAAAATTGTATAAGGATTCTTATAATTCGCTATTTTCATCTAAAAACTAATCGGCTTGGTTCAAGCCCGGATTTTGAGCGAGTTTGTCGATGACGTATTGAGCGGTAACTTCAAATTTTTTGGTCTTGGAAGATGGAACCTCATACATTGCGTCTACCATTACGGTTTCTACTATGCTTCTCAATCCGCGGGCTCCCAGCTTGTATTCGATTGCTTTGTCTACTATCGTGTCAAGAGCCTCATCAGTGAATTCAAGTTCCACTCCGTCCATTTCGAAGAGTTTCTTGTACTGGCGGATTATGGCGTTCTTGGGCTCGACAAGAATTCTCCTCAGTGCCCCGCGGTCGAGAGGATCGAGGGCTGTGAGCACCGGAAGACGGCCTATGATCTCAGGGATAAGTCCGAAAGATTTTAGATCTTGCGGCATCACGTATCGCATCAGATTCTCACGTTTCTTCTTTGCATCGCCACTGTTTTGCCCATATCCTACAGTGTGTGTGTTCAGACGGTTTGCTATCTTACGCTCAATGCCGTCGAAAGCCCCGCCGCATACGAAAAGGATATTCTTCGTATCCACAGGAATCATCTTCTGCTCCGGATGCTTTCGGCCTCCGTTTGGAGGAACCAGGACTGTCGAACCTTCAAGCAGCTTGAGAAGCCCCTGCTGGACTCCCTCACCGCTGACATCGCGGGTGATGGATGGATTATCGCTCTTTCGGGCTATCTTATCTATCTCATCAATAAACACTATGCCGCGCTCAGCTTTTGCCACATCATAATCGCAGGCCTGAAGAAGGCGGGTCAGAAGCGACTCGATGTCTTCTCCCACATAACCTGCTTCTGTGAGCACTGTAGCGTCTACAATGGTGAATGGCACGTCAAGAAGTTTTGCGATTGTCTTGGCGAGAAGGGTTTTCCCCGTGCCGGTGGGTCCTACAAGTATCACATTCGACTTCTCGATATCCACATCCTCGGCGTCCTGCTTTCCTTCATCAAGGCGCTGTATACGTTTGTAATGATTGTAGACAGCAACCGACATGTATTTTTTAGCTTCATCCTGGCCTATGATATACTGGTCAAGGAATTCCTTGATTTCCTTTGGTTTGGGAATTGAATTGCCCCTCTTTGCCTTAGGCTTTCCGGATTTATTACGCTGGGCAAGTTCAGCCTGAGCGGTGGTCTCTATATATGATACGCAGTCTGAGCAAAGAGCCAGTCCAGGCATTATCTCCACAACCGGATTAGCGTCTGAGTCAAACACACCGCACATAGCGCATTGAAGCCCCGTCCCCTGTGATTTCTTTGCCATGTCTAAAGGATTATTTCTTCTTTTCGTTGATTAGTATGCGGTCGATCATACCATATTCCTTGGCTTCTGACGCTATCATCCAATAGTCACGGTCGCTGTCGGCTGCCACCTTATCAAGGCTCATTCCGCTATGTTCGGAAATGATGCGATAGAGTTCATCTTTCAATTTGAGTATCTCGCGGGCTGTGATTTCGATGTCGGAAGCCTGTCCCTGGATGCCGCCCATCGGCTGATGGATCATCACGCGGCTGTGGGGGAGGGCAAAGCGTTTCCCTTTTTCTCCGGCTACGAGGAGCACCGCAGCCATTGAAGCGGCCATACCGGTGCAGATTGTAGACACGTCGCTGTTGACATACTGCATTGTGTCATAGATTCCCAGACCGGCATATACAGATCCGCCCGGAGAGTTGATGTAGAGGGAGATGTCCTTGTCAGGATCCACTGAGTCGAGATATAGCAGCTGTGCCTGAATGATGTTGGCGCTTTGGTCGGTCACCTGAGTGCCGAGGAAGATGATGCGGTCCATCATAAGGCGGGAAAACACATCCATTTGAGTCACGTTTAGCTGACGCTCCTCAAGAATGTAAGGGTTCATATAGTCAGCTTGCGGCACTGTCACAGCACCGGCCTGACGGTTGACGGCTTTCTGATAGCCATCGAGCATATTGCTGTTGATGCCGAGATGTTTCACGGCAAATTTTTCAAAATCATTCATAGTAATTTGTAAAATTGGTTTTCTCATTATACCGATGCATCATGGTAGATAATGTTGAATCAAGAGATATAATGAAAATTTATGAATTTCAAAGCGGCGATACAGTGACCCGCATCGCCGCCTATCAATAACTGTGATATAAAGATCAGGCTTCCGCGGGAGCGAAGAGTTTGTTGAAGTCTTCTACGCTGACGTTCTTTTCATCAAGAGTCACGGCGTCCTTGATGGCGGCGAAAAGCTTGCTTTCAAGCGCCTGCTGACGCACTTGGTCGCCTTGCTTGCCGTTGACGATTTCCTGAGCGTATTTCTCAAGGATATCATCGGGCACATTGGCCATGCCGTATTGAGCGAATTGGTTGCTTGCAATTGCCTTTGCGAGATTGACCACGTCTTCCTGCTCAAGT
This sequence comes from uncultured Porphyromonadaceae bacterium, assembly GCA_947174515.1. GTDB lineage: Bacteria > Bacteroidota > Bacteroidia > Bacteroidales > Muribaculaceae > Lepagella. Next base: position 8,901 of record CAMWJD010000056.1, on the reverse strand, counting down.
TTCACGTCAAGAGCCTGGGCAATCTTGTCGCTGACGAGTTGCCATACGAGTTGCGGACGGGCGCTTGCATATTCAGCATCGATGTTTTCATCATTAAGGCTTTCGTTTGCCTGCTTGAGGTAGTCTTTGAGTACTGCGTCCGGAAGATTGATGTCTCCTAAAGCTTTGATGATTGCATCCTTCGCATCGATAGTGAAACGATAATCGCTGTCATTGTGAAGCTGAGCCTCGATCAATTCCTTAACACTTTTCTTATATTCCTCTTCGTCTTTCACATTGTCTTTGCCAAAGAGCTGGTCGTAGTATTCCTGTCCGAGTTCAGCCGGGCGGAGCACGATCGAATCCTTAACTTCAAATTGGAAGTCACCCTTGTGGTTTTCCACATCGTCCTTGTCAATATGGAGCATGGAGCTTAGTTCAACGGGATTTCCGTCGCATGTGGCTGCAGGGTTGAAAGTGAACTTGTCGCCAACTTTCTTTCCTACGAATATAGCTTTCTGTTCCTCGCTCTTGAAGTGTTCCGGACCAACGATGCCGTCTTCAACCACGATTCCACCTTCTTTAACGGAACCATCCTCGTTAAGTTCGGTGATGATGCCTTTTACTACGGCGTTGCTTTCAATAGTGTCGCCTGATTCCTGTTTCCCGAAGCGACGACGTAAATTTTGGTCCTGAGTAGTGACCATTTCATCGGTAACTTCGATATTATAGTAAGGCACAGTCATATCTTTGCTTACCGGTGATTCAATTTCCGGAGCGAGACCGACTCTGAACTTGAAAGTGAAGTCATCGTTCTTGATATCGAAGCTTTCGCTTGCTTCAGGAACCGGGTTGCCGAGAACTCTCAGGTTGTTTTCCTTTATATAATTGTAAAGAGCTTCAGAAGTAGCTTTGTTCACTTCATCATATTTCACTGCCTCGCCATATTTCTTCTGGATGAGGGCTGTGGGCGTTTTCCCCGGACGGAAACCGGGTTCGGGACGGTTTTTCGCAATGTTCTTGAGTGCTTTCTTCACATTGTCTGCATAGTCAGCAGCAGCGAGCTCAACGGTAACGAGACCGTTCACGTCATCGATTTTTTCAAACGTTACGTTCATTTCTGTATTTTGATGTTTATTTCTATATTTTTTATGCTTGTTCTACACTCTAATAACAATAACCGTGCCAAATTTTTTCAACGCGATAAAGCCATTTTAAGTGCATTTTTGGATTATTGGGCAAAATTAACAAAAAAATCTGAAATAGCCAAATTAATGACCTTCGGCCCTTACTTTAGGCCTAATCTCATAAAAATGGGACCTAAGTGTGGCGCGTAATATGCTATGGATATTGTAAGAAAGGCTTAAAGCAGACAGCTCTGTCAGCCTTTCTTGCGAAGAGTCAGCAGTGGATGGTGACGAGAGTGGCGCCGAAGCCGTATTCCTGGAAGGAAGCATCCTGAAGTTCGCATTTAGGATATTCCTTCTTCAGTAGGTCTCTCACAGCTTTGCGGAGTACGCCGTCGCCCTTGCCGTGAATAAAGACTATCTTTTGTCCTTTCCGTTTTGAATTCTCTTTCATTGTCTTGCGCACTGTGTCAAGCTGAAGCTGGAGCATATCCTTGTTTTCCATGCCGGCAGTGGTGTCTACCAACGAATCAATGTGCAGATCAATTTCCAACAAGGGGAGGAGTTTGTAAGGACTCAGTTCCTTTCCTCTATTTTGCTTTTTAGAAGCATGATCATTAGTTTCCGCTTTTGCCATTGAAGCGGCGTAGTCTGAAATCATAGCCGCAGAGTCGGCTTGGGCCTTGTCATCTTTCACAAGAGATATTTCCATCACAGGGGTTTCAAAATATATTCCCGGACGGAAGCAATGAAGTTTGAAAAATTTCGATAGGTCGAGCTTGCGGCTGATGGTGGCGGCAGGTTTCATCTCAAACTCCTTGTCTTTCTTATATGCAAGATATTGGACTGCTATTTTTTCATAGTCGTTGAGTTCGTCCCTGCGTATAACCGCCAAATCTATCAGTTCATTGGGAGCCACCTCGCCTGCATACACCGTATGCCACCCTCTTTCATCCGCGTTTCTACGGAGGAATGAGAAATAGAGAAAGTAGTTGGAGTCGTTGACAAGCACCGCGTTAAAGTCTGACTTGCTTAGATCGCGGATCGAGACAGGCTCGAAGGCTATGGCGATGTTGAGTTTGTCGCCATAGCCGGTCTCTACAATCTTCTCAGGTTGCGGTGCTGAAACGTTGGGGGCCGGGATCTCCTTTGATGGTTGGGCCGAACGGTTTTTTGCAGCATCGAAGGCTTTCTGATCAAAGAAGAGGTTTGGCCCGCCTGTCTTTTTCTCATGTCCGGCAGGAAGCACCACTACCAATTCATTGGTGAGGACCGGTGTCTCAAAGCCGTCTTCGTCCACGTATGCCACTTTTCCTTCTATTCTACGCACAACGCCGCCACCGACAGCGTTGAGATATCTTACAGTATCGCCTGTTTTTATCATTTTAGTATTGAATTGTAGTATTGAATTAGCCGGTTTCAGGATTTTAAAGTTTCAGATACTTATTTATTTCTGATTCTGGAGAAGGATTCGAAGTCATATTTGAGGCCGTCGGGAGTCTCAAAGATTTCAGATTTATAGGTAAGCGACCAATCATCGCCGGATACTTTAGGGAAATAGGTATCAGTTTCCTTTGGCGTGTCATAGACATGGGTGATTTCCAAAGAGTCAAGAATAGGAAAGGATTCTTCATATATCTGGCCGCCTCCGATGATGAAGATCTTATCTGATCCTTCCGATGCTTTTGCCATTTCAATAGCTTCGGTCAGGGTGTGGACTATCAGGGAATCCGGAGCTGAATAGTCGCGATTGCGGGTTATTACTATATTGGTCCTGCCCGGAAGTGCCTTTGGGAGCGACTCGCGAGTTTTGCGTCCCATTATGACAGGATGTCCCATCGTCAGGTTCTTGAATCTTTTCAGGTCCTCTTTGATGTGCCATATCAGGTCACCCTTGTAGCCTATCTCAAAATTATCGCCTATGGCGACGATGCCACAGATTTGATGCTTCAAATTCTTCATTTCGTTTCTTTAAAATGCAAATTTAATAAAATATACGGATATTACAAAATATTGCAAAAGGGAGTGGTGAAGTTCTGACTGTGATTCATAATGAACAGCCGAGTTGTTTACAGACGACAAATTAAATTATTGAACAACTTATTATGTCTTGGGGTTATCCTTATAACGAGATAATACTCCCTTATCAATAGTAATAATGGAAATTAGAAATCAAAATTTAACGAGATACATCACTCCTCTTCGTGAGGGAGGGTCTCTGCCCGCACTCGCCGAGGCTGACGACGGATTCAAGTATGTGGTCAAATTCCGGGGTGCCGGGCATAGGGAAAAGGCTCTCATTGCCGATTTCCTTGGCAGCGAGATAGCGCGCGCCGCAGGTTTCCTTGTGCCGGAACAGGTGTTTCTGAACCTTGACGAGTATTTCGGTCAGTCGGAAGGGGATGATGAGATACAAGACCTTCTCAAGTGGAGTCTGGGCCTTAACCTTGGAGTCCACTTTCTAAATGGAGCCATGACATTTGATCCATATGTCAATCCTGTGGATGAAACGCTTGCTTCTAAGATAGTCTGGCTTGATACGTTCATCACCAACGTCGACAGGACAGTCAAAAATACCAATATGCTCGTTTGGCATAATGAGTTGTGGTTGATCGACCATGGAGCGGCTTTCTATTTCCATCATGCCTGGAGCGATTGGGAAAAAAGTGCTCTTACTGCTTTCCCGTATATTAAGGATCATGCCCTTCTTCACAAGTCAACCCGTATGAGGGATGCTGATGCTCTTATTCGTCAAAAACTGACCAATGAAAAACTATCTGAAATTGTTGATGCCATTCCTTCCGACTGGCTGTGTTGGGATGAAGCCACAAAAGAGGAAGGGGAAGAGAGAAGGGAAGTATATAGAAAGTTTCTCATGAAGAGACTCAGTGATGTAGACATTGTAAAAGCTGTGGAAGATGCAAGAGCTAAACAAATATGAGTATGCAGTCTTGCGGTATGTGCCGCGGGTGGAGCGAGAAGAGTTTGTCAATGTCGGACTCGCTATGATGTGCAAGAGGCGCCGATGGATAAAAGTCCGGATTTTGCTTTGCGAAGAAAAGATTCTTGCAATGCAGAAGGAATCGGATCTGGATGCATTAGGGCGGCAACTGCAGTCTTTCATCGACATCGCAGAAGGAAAGAGGGGTGCCGGTCCGGTTGCTGAGTATCCCGTAGAAGAGAGATTCCGATGGATCTCAGCCGTAAAGAGCAGTGTCATACAGACCTCGCGTCCTCATCCGGGGCTTTGTGAGGATCTCGAAACCACATTTTCCCATCTGTTTGAGGAGCTGGTGCTATAAAAAAAATGGCCTTATTCCCTCGGGAATCGGCCATTTTCCGTTTTTGTATAGCGGGTTTTATTATTTGTCAGATTTTTTAGCTTTGTCAGCTCTTTTAGCTTCCATTTCTGCTTTGTTAGCCTTATACTGCTTGAGCTGGTCTTTGTCAAGTATCTTTTCTATTTCTTTATCGAAAGCCGCACGTCTCTTTTGTATCTCTTCTTTGTCCTTAGCCTTCCTGTCAGCTTTTGATTTCTCCCTGTCTGCCATATTATTCTCGCGAAGGGCCTTCATTTTTGCCTTCTGCTCTTCAGTGAGTGTGATGCCATTAAACAGAGGGTTTACACCATCCTTGCGCATCTCTTTGTGCATCCTGGCATCTTTGGGTGCCATCATCTTTCTGTCTGAGCCTCTCATCATTTTCCCGGAGTGCGCTCTTTTCATTTTTCTCTTCTTGCCATCTTTTAAGCAAGGTTTGCCGGTGCAATTTTTGCACTCATTTTTACATTCTTTGCAACTTACATTCTTGCAAGTCTCTTTCTTACATTCCTGCTTTTCCTTGCAACATTCCTTTTTCACTTCCACGTTAGTGTCCTGGGCATTTGCTGCTGTCGGTATTGCGATCATCGCCGCCATGGCGAGAGTGAGAGTCATGAGGATTTTCTTCATCGTTTTTCGGGTGTTAAATTAATGACTGTTTTTTCATTGCTTACGATTGTTTGACTCTCGGAAAAGATGATGGTTTAAGCAAATTTATTATTTTTGGATATTTTAACAATTCAGGCCCCAATGGCTCTGAATTTTTTGATAGGGGGGCTAAGGCTTGGGCCAGCCACCCGTAATTTCCAAAAGGTCTATTCGCTTTGTGAAGAGACTATAAGATCCCATAATCCCGGTACCTCCATTAATATTTGAAAATATCGGTGTGGGCTCTATCAGACCGATTGATAAAAGGTCTCCTTTTAAAGAACTTTCATCATAGTCAAGGGCTATGACACTGAGCATATAATCGTAATAAGCCTTTGATATGGCATATAGATTTATTTTGCGCGGTAGTTTTTTTATCATTTCGGTCCAAGGGTTTTGGAGCGTTTCTGTCACTGTGATGGTATAGGTGTCTCCGTCAATGCCATAATCTGAAAAAGGATAACCGAACCCGCCGTCGGGTTGCCATCCCTGCATTTCACTGTTGATTATATTTGCCAAAATCTGAAACACATAATCTTGAGAATAATCTATTTGTCCCATTTGAGAAAATTCATTACCTGAATAATCTTCTTTTACCGACAGGAAATAGTAGTTTTCTCTTCCCGGTGTGTCATGGAAAGTGATTTTGTAAGTGAATTTGTAATCCTTGTCCCAGTATATATGCATAGGTCCTTCACCTTTCACCTGAATATCCTCAATTTCAACTTTCCGGGGTATGATGTCGCAAGAAAAGGCTGATTGTGAGTGGCCGGATACTTTCAAATTCAAGATTTCATCAGCCTGCGGTTTGCTTTGAGATTTATATGTCTTTGAAATGGAATCATACTTCAAGGTCTCCCAAATCCCTGACTCCCTGCTGATTGAAACGTCAAGTCCCAATACCGGTTGGAATGACAAATGCTGCTGCGAGAAGAAATAAGGATTTGTGACAGACACTGCTATCACGGAGTCCGGGTTAAGTATGGAATTGACCACAAGCATTTTCTCTGTCTCCGGGTCGCGATACTTGCTTAGGTCCAGATCTCTCTCACATCCCATTATCAAGGACAAGACGAATAAAATGGATATATTGCTGATTGTTGGTTTCATATTGTTGAGAGGTCCTTAAAAATTTAATGTGAATGAGACAGATGGAAGAATTGGAAGCAGACTCAGTGTCTTGAATTTGCGGTAATCACCGTTATTGCTGGTCCAATTCTCATTTACGTAACTCTTGGTCAGAGAGAAAGGATTCATGCGGCAATATGCATTGTAAAGTCCGAAATCCCACTGATAGATAAGTTTTTTCTTTATATTCCCTGTCAGGCTCAGGTTTAGATTCAGCCTGTGGAATGAAGGCATTCTTACATTGTTTCGATTTTCAAAAAAATCGATACCGTCATTTCGTCCACCTCCCGGATCAATTGGATTGACAAAAGGCGCATCAGGAAAAGACTGGTTGGGGGGCGCGATATTATACAGTGCAAGAGTAATGCGGTTGCCCGTCATATATTCCCATTGTCCTGTCAGTTCCAGCCTATTACTGATCTTCCATCCGATTTGAATGTCGATTTTATTTCTGTTGTCAAATTTTGCCGGATAACGCATTCCACGGTTCAAATCTTTGAATTTTCTCCAATTCCACATCAGCCCATACCCGACTTGCCAGGAGATGGAATTGAAATATCCATTCAATTCCAAATCTATTCCATAAGCCCATCCTTTTCCGAAAGTGATTTTTTGATTCCAAGGTAAAGCGGAAGATTCTGCAGTTGACGTTGACTTGAATTCTGCCAAATTCTCCATATTTTTCCACCATGCTTCAGCTTTAAATGTGAATAGGCGTGCAAATGTTTTGGAATAGCCTATTGAAAGGATATCGCTGGTTAATGGTTTGCTATAACTTGCTGTCGGCATCCAGGCATCAGACGGGAGATAGATATAGTTGGAAGATATTTGCTGGGCATACTGAGTGATGTGTGAATAGCCAAGGCTGATGCTTGAATTGCGTGGCAAGTTGAATTTCATGCTGAGCCTCGGTTCAAAATTCCAATGATTGAGGGAATTACTAAGATATCGGTTGATTCTTATGCCCACATTTCCTTGAAAAATTCTGCCGACATTCCATGACAAATCGGCAAAACCTGACAAAAGGACGCTGGAGTATTTCTCTTTTACCTTATATTCATACCATGACTGTTGCAATCCTATTTCCCCTTCAAGAAAGTTGCTGAATTTAGTCCGGAATGTTTCTTTCATCCCTACTTGCAAAACGGATGGTCTCGTTTCAGAGGTCATGCTCACAATCTCGCCTCCTTCATTGGAAAAAGAGTTTTCTTGATGGTCTAATGCAAAAGATTTGGTGACGGATGGTTGGATACGCAGATTCCCTACGGCAGTGGTAAGATTGTAATTTAACGCAACTCCCCAGTTTCCCCATCCTAATTTATTTAGATCACGGCTGGTCAGTCTGTTGTCGTTTTTTGTGTCAAAAAGTTGGGTGCCGTTTTTCAGGTTGTCTTTCCCATAGAACATGACCAGCGAAAAGTCGTTTCGTTTTCTGTCTGTGGCATCCACCTTAAGGATCAAATCACTGAAATTATAATTGAAAATGGTTTTCTTCCCATCCGATTCATTTGATTTGTTGATAATGGCAAGCACAGGCATGGAGAAAATGTCAAACCATGTGCGTCTCAAGCTAAAGGAGGCGGCTGCATACCCCTTTTTTATGGGGGTTGTGAGATATAGGTTTCCGCTGATGAGTCCAAGTGAAAACACACCGGATGTTTTGTAAAGGTCCGGTTTTTTCAAGGCAATGTCGACAATACCCGATGCCCTTTCTGAAAATTGAGATGGGAAAGCTCCTTTGTAGAAATTGAGATTGTTGATGGAATTGGTGGAGAAGGTAGAGAAAAGACCTCCAAAATGATAAACGTTGAGAAGTGGCAGCCCATCGATAAGATAGAGATTTTGATCGTTTTCCCCACCCCTTACGTATAAGCCGGCAAACCCTTCCGTTCCGGCTACGACGCCGGCGGAAGACTGCAATGCTTTCAAGGCGTCTTTTTCTCCGAAAATTGCAGGGGTTTTGTTTATTTCGGCCCCTGACAGATTGATATTGCCGATTTTGTGATCGGATTTGCTGCCCATCCCATCTATCGTCACCTCATTTAGCTCATGTATTGTGGGTTGAATGTCAGTACCCAAGCTGTCTATTTCTATTTCAAGAGGATAGGCGGATAAACAATCTAAGAGAATGAAGGCTAAGGCCGACATTCTCTTGAAGTATGAGGTTAATTCCTTTGGGTTCATCAATTATGAAATAGGCTCTGATGTCAGATTTATATTCATTTGTCCCATAGCGACCGAGCCGGTTATGACGATTGTTCTGTCATTTGATTGATATTTTATTTCAAAAATATATCCTGATTCGGTCTGAGTAAGAGGGATTGCCTCAAAAGTTTTAGAAGGGATTCCGGGTAATATGTTGACAAATGTGAAATCCGCTACCTTTAGATATTTTGAGTCAAACCTTACGTAGCCGTTTGTTTCCATTGGCACTCCATTTTCTGTTACATTTAGTTTGCAGAGTTCCTGCGCTCCATACTGGCCGGTAAGAATTGAAGTAATATAGTCCTCCGGATCATATTCAGTCTTTGAGCAACCGCCCATTGCAACCATTACAAACAGAGAGATGACAATTTGAAATAAAACTTTAGATTTCATAATGGCATAGATGTTAAATTTCTTGTATCGTTTGAATTTTGTCACTGCAAAATTATATAAACTTTGATAATGATCAATGACATCTTTGCTAATTTTTGTAA
>CAMWJD010000055.1 GCA_947174515.1 uncultured Porphyromonadaceae bacterium | reverse complement strand
ACCAAGGACTCCCTGATTATGAGTCAGGTGCTCTGACCAACTGAGCTATAGGACCTACGCGTTTTTGCGTTTGCGACTGCAAAGTTACAGCTTTTTTTCTGATTGTGCAAATGTTTTTGGAAGTTTTTTGTCTTAGGGTGATGTTTTTCTTCAAATTTTGATTAATTTTGCGTTCCTAAGTCACGAGGATTCTTGATTTTTTCAATGATATGGCTACGTTAAGAGAAGAACTGATAGAAATGAGGCGACGCCTTTCCGGAATCTACGACCATCGCGAACGGGAAGCCGTTATCCTCCTTATATTTTCCCATGTCAAAGGCTGGAGTAGGGTGGATCTGATAATTAATGAAGGAAAGGAATTATCAGATTTTACTAAAAATGAATTGGATGGAATTGTAGATAGGCTGCTCCTTGGCGAACCGATACAGTATATTACCGGCAATGCTCGTTTCCATGGTATGGATTTAAAAGTTGGCCCCGGCGTCCTCATTCCTCGTCCTGAAACCGAAGAACTCATAGACTGGATCATCGATGATGCGGGATCAAAAGAAGACCTTGAAGTTCTTGATATCGGGACCGGCTCCGGTTGCATAGCTATAGCATTGGCGAGGAATCTTCCCTTTTCAAATGTCACAGCGATTGACTTCAGTGAGTCAGCCATTGAGCAGGCAAAAGAAAACGCCACCTCGCTTCGCGCAAAAGTCTCTTTCATTAAAACCGACATGTATGTATGGTGTCCTGCACCTCAGACCCTCGACATAATAGTCAGTAATCCTCCCTACATCGCGCCTGACGAAAAGGTGGACATGGAGGTCAGGGTCAAAGACTTTGAACCTGCTGAAGCATTGTTTGTCGAAGCCGACGATCCGATAAAACCCTATAAGAGAATTGAAGCCATAGCTGCCCGCGGATTGAAGCCCGGCGGACATCTTTATCTGGAACTGAATCCCCGATATGCCGAAGATGTCAGCTCATTATTCAAATCAAATGTTTGGCAAGACGTAGACCTCCGCCTTGACTCATATGGAAAAAAACGCATGCTGAGAGCAACCCTCTCTTAGCGCCCATCTCAAAAAACAGAGCCCATCTCAAAAAATCCAAATAACCGTGAAGCGTCCCCTTACCGCAGATGAAATGCTCGTCAGGATGGCAGGCCTTTGTGCCGGAGCCGAACAATGCTCATCCGACATTAGAAACAGGATATTGAAAAAAGGCTTCTCTGCCGTGCAGGCGGAGCAGATGATCACTTACCTTCGGCAGAACAAATATCTTGATGACTCTCGTTTCGCGCGCGCTTATGCCGTCGACAAGGTCCGCTTCTCAGGATGGGGCAGGATGAAGATCCGTATGGGGCTCCGGGCCAAAGGGATGCCTGACCGTACTATCGCTCAGGCGTTGGAATATATACCGGAACAAGATTACGCTGAAGTCTTGGAAAAGGTGCTCCTGGCCAAAGCCCGAAGCCTTGATCTCGGGAATGTCAAGGATCGCCAGAAACTATACAGGCATCTTGTGTCGCGTGGTTTTGAATCGCAGCTCATCATCGCGGCAATGCGCCGCTTCATGGCAAAAAAGAATGAAGGATGAAAAGCTTATTGAGAGATATCACTGATTTCTTTCTTCCCCGCACCTGTCATCTTTGCGGATGTAATCTCAGAGACTCGGAAGATGCGTTCTGTGTGCGTTGTGTGGAGACCTTGCCACGCTCGCTCTATCATCTCATGCCGATGAATCCGATGGAACGCCGTTTTGCCGGCATCGTGCCGTTTGTCAGGGCCACAGGTCATTTCATCTATTCGCGTGATTCTCAGCTTGCATCTGCAGTGCATGATATGAAATACCGGAAATTCCCGTCTGTCGGAACCCGACTTGGTGAGATTGTTGGTGAAGAACTGCTTATGGTTGGATTCTTTGAAGGTGCTGACTGCATATTGGGAGTGCCCATGCACTGGTGGAAGAAAGCGAAACGCGGTTACAACCAGGTCGATTTCATTGCCCGGGGGCTAAGTAAGGCCACCGGCCTCCCGACGGTCGATGCTGTCGAGGCGGTCAAAACCCATAAGACACAGACATCCATGACCTTGGAACAGCGGCAAGCCAACCTTGCCGGGACATTTCGGTTGAAAGATCCGGAAATGTTGAGTGGCAAGGGAATAGTCTTGGTGGATGATGTATGCACCACCGGAGCGACTCTTCGGGCGATAGCCGGATTGATAGCCGATGAAATCCCCGGCTCCAGATTATATCTTCTCTCTATTTGCGTCACCGTGTGAAAAATATTGCGAAAAATGTTAAATTTTCTTGCATAATTGTCGATATTATCGTAAATTTGCGTTATAATTGGGAGAATACGTTGATTAATTATGAATACTCCGGACAAAATGCTTGCAGAGAAACTTCTGCAAATTAGCGCAATAAAACTTCAGCCATCTATTCCTTTCGTATGGAGTTCGGGTTGGAATTCCCCTATCTATAACGATAATAGGAAAGCCTTGTCATATCCTGATGTGCGTAATTTCATCAAGATAGAGATGGCGAGATTGATTATGGAAAATTACCCCGAAGCCGATGCGATAGCATCCGTGGCAAACGGGGCGATAGCCTTTGGCCTTTTGGCTGCTGACGCAGTCGGGCTCCCCTTCGCTTATGTAAGGGATACTCCTAAAGACCATGGACTTGAAAACACGATAGAAGGGAATCTGAAACCCGGATGGAAAGTTGTGGTGATAGAAGATCTTATATCTACCGGAGGAAACTCGCTGCGTGCAATAGATGTTGTAAACAATGCAGGATGCGAAGTGATAGGAATCGCTGCACTCTTCAACTATGAGTTCCCGATAGCATTGAAACGTTTCCGCGAGGCGAATATAAATGCCATCTCTCTGTGCACATATACCACCATGCTCGAGGTGGCCGAAAGGATTCAGTTTATCAGCAATGAGGAAGCGGAGACCCTGCGTGAATGGAGAAAGAATCCCGGATCATGGATTCCCAATCTCCCTGATGCATTTTAACACCTAAACCCCTTAAACACTATACCGAAATGGCAACATATAAAAGCGATGAAGTGCGCTTGAAAGCTTCCGCCGAAAGCGTATTCGCAAAACTTGGTAATTTTGAGTCGCTCAAGGAATTACTCGCTCAGGTGCCTGCCGATCAGATTCCGGCAGATAAGAAAGAGATGTTCGACAGTATCAAGTTGACCGACGACAGCATTGAATTGCCCGGAGGCCCGATAGGTTCGCTACTCTTGAAAGTAGTGGAGCGTACGGCGCCTTCCCGCATCACCTTAAAGGGAGAAGGCACCCCTGTGCCCTTGCAACTTCAGCTCGACCTTAAGCCGGTAGATGAATCATCATGTCTTGCTCAGGCAGTCATCGACCTTGAAATTCCGGCCATGTTGCGCCCGATGATATCCGGGCCTATGCAGAAGATGACAGATCAGTTTGGCAGTGTGCTCCGTTCGATTCCATTCTAAGTTCTTATTCCCAAAATTGAAGCGGGGAATCGTCTTATTATCGCTGATGGCATTGCTGTCAGCAAATTCTGCATGTAATCAGGTCGACGACGACCGCATCCCATCTCTGCCCGTATATATAAATCTCTCAGGAGCCGGGATGTGGAACACTTATGGAGTGTCAGGAGTAGGCATATCCCGGAATTTCATCAACCGTGACGGGGAGATAAGTCCGTCAGGATTTCCCTACACCGCTACCACCTATACAGGATTTGGCGGTGTTTTGCTCATTGGGGGAGTTGATCCCTTCACTTCAGAGCCTAACGTGCCTCTTGCCTATGACCTGGCGTGCCCGGTGGAATGTAAATCTACGGTGCGTGTCTATATAGATCCCGACAATCTCAATGCCGTTTGTCCGGTATGCGGATCGCAATATGACGTGGTGATGGCCGGAGGGAGCCCTGTTGGCGGCCCTGCATTGATAGGAGAATATAAATATGGACTGCGGCGTTATGTTTGCGATCCGTCGGGGCAGGGTGGCTATTTCATCCATAATTGAAGTGAGGAAAAGACTGAAAACAATTTATCATTCATCATTAATAAAATAATTTATCGTTAGTTTAGATGGAAGAATTGCTTTATATGCTGTTACGGGGATTGATAATCGGAGTCGTGGTGTCGGCGCCGATGGGTCCGGTAGGTATATTCTGCATTCAACGCACTCTTGACAAGGGTAGATGGTCCGGTTTTTATACCGGAGTAGGAGCGGCTATCTCCGATCTCATCTATTGTCTGCTCACCGGTTTTGGCCTTTCGTTTATTGAGGAATTCATCAGCAGGCACAGATCGCCAATTCAACTATTGGGTTCTCTGGTGCTTGTGTTTTTTGGAATATGGCTTATCCGAAAGAAGCCGGAAGAAAAGAATGAAGCGATTGTCATGGACACTGATCATGGCTCATCTTCGTGTGAAGGTGATATTCTTAAGGGGTTTGCCTTGACATTCTCAAATCCGTTGATTCTTTTTTTGATCATAGGCCTTTTCGCGCAGTTTAATTTTGTGATAGAGGGAATAAAATTCTATCATTATATGCTCGGCTTTTTGGGGATAATAGCCGGCGCGCTTGGATGGTGGTGGTTGGTGACCTATTTTGTCGATAAACTGCGGGGGCATTTCAATCAGCGCACCATGAAGCTTATCAATGTAGCCGTAGGCATAATAATTCTGATTTTTGCCGCAGTCGGTATCGTGTCGTCTACAGCCACATTATTGACCGCTTCTGATAAAGTGCCTGTTAGAAAATCAGTCACCAATTCAGTATCTTTTCGGGTGGCCGACACATCCATGAAAGGATGGGATGTTGAGTTCAGAAGTGAAGGTGGAAAAATGATAAGTATGGCAGTAAGACCCGAATCAAAGACTGATCCATTTGGTGATTCAAAGACAGATGTGCTTTCTGTAAAAATCATCGAACAGCCATCGGGGAAACTTCTTGGTGAAACCACAGTGTCAGAAGGGATTGATCCTTATCGTGGAAAAAATTCATGGCGCGTCGCTCGCATTGGTGATGAGTGGAATGTATTTGCCGGCAACCGCGAATACCGGCACATCCTTTCCTTCAATTCTTCTTTTCATCTTGAATCCGAACCTGAAATATTTCCTGTATCCCCCGGCGGAATATCAGTCTCGGAATATGATGCGCAAATAGATGATCTTGAATTGGAATCAATACCAGAGGGGGAAATGCTTTCGATATTGAAAACTGTAGAAAACAGCAGATCGTTGGCAGGAATCTACTCCATGTTGGATTATGAACAAGACGATTCCTATGCAGTGATAGGAGGCAGCTATAAAGTTGCCGTGCTGCCGTCAGAAAATGACGGCTTTTTTGATATCTTTTACATAGATGGAGCCAAGGCGAATTCTGCTTCTTGGGTCTGTGGCATGAAGAAAGGAAAGCTGAAGCCTACCTCTTTTGTAAACATCTATGATGTGGAATGGCGCGACGCTGAAGGAGCCTGGATGCTCCACGACGTGCAGGCTGAATATGACCCTATGTTGCTCACGCTCACGTTGAAGTTCCCGTATCAAAGCTGCAGTATGCGTTTCAGATCAGTGGCTTATAAGCATTAGGCCACGGGCCTAAGCGATAATAATGGCCGGAAAAATGAATCTATCACCAGTGCCCCGAAGCGCCTCCTCCCCCGGTGCTTCCGCCTCCAAATCCGCCTCCAAATCCGCCTCCGAACCCGCCGCCTCCGCCATTTCTTCGGCTTGCCGCGCCTAATGCGGCCGCAGCCGCCATGGCAGCCGCCATATCTTTTTTTGGGATGCGGAAATTCTTATCATCTCTATTGCCGCAATATTCGCATTTATAGCTTGATACTCCTTCTCCCTCTCTTGTGTAGGAGGGTTGGCGAAGAGTGCTGTTGCCTATGAAATGATATGCTCGTGTGCCGCAATGTGGACATTGTGAATATTTGGAATTGCGCACCGGATAATCTGAAACTTCCGTATTTCCGCATCTGTCACACTTAAACACATCATGGTGAACGGAATCCAATCTTTCTTCAAACTGCTGGCCGGGAGAGAGTGCGCCTAAGGCCCGGCTTCCTGTTATCCTGGTCATCTTTGCTCCGCAATTATTGCAGAAATGGTTGCCATATCTGGCCCTGCGATAATGATAGAGGGCAAGAAGGTAGAAAGGTAGGGCTGTAAGGAATGTGAAAATAGACAGGATGGCGAATGTAGTGAGATCCGACCTCCAGAAAGTTGCCTTTTCAGGCGCGGAATTCAAGTTGCGTGATTTAATTCGGTCATATAGATAGCTTCCGGCCGCATACAGCCAGAGCAGAAGCGCCACAATACACAGGAAGTTGATTAAAGTCTCCGGACTTATGCCATTTTCATCAGTCCCCGAATAATTGTCGGAGAGTTCAGACCTCAGCTCATCGGCATAAACGGGATCTGTCATGATCTTTGAGATCATCGCGCTTGCCTCGTCCACCGCACAATCAAGACAGTTGTTTTTCATATTTGGAATCACGGCCTCCCTTATGATGTGACCGCATACGATATCAGGAAGCACACCTTCGGTGCCGTAGCCGGTCTGTATCCTCACCTGTCGGCTGTCAGGAGAAATTAGAAAAAGTACTCCATTGTCCTTATCTTTCTTTCCCAATCCCCATTTCGTGAATACTTTTTCCGAAAAATCCTCGATGGAATAGTCGCCGATCGAAGGCACGACGGCCACCGCAACTTCAGCAGTAGTGGAATCGCGCAATGCTTGCAGCCGATGGTTGACGATGGCGCGGGTTGATGCGCTCAATCTCCCTTCCGGGTCAGCCACATACTCGTATCTGTTGGCCAAGTTGGGATTTCTGATCTCGTCAGGCTCGTAGTCTCGCGCCGGGAGTTCGATGCAAGATAAAAGTGCGATAAGCAATATATATACCCGATATATGGTCATCCTTTTTCAATTATTCTAATTAATAATACCAAATTCCCCATCCTAAATTATTCAAAATTCTAAATTATTCCCAATTCCCAATTATTCTAAATTCTAAATTCTAAATTCTAAATTATTCCCAATTCCCAATTATTCTAAATTCTAAATTCTAAATTCTAAATTATATTAATTACAATCACACTGCCGGCAAGGAATGTCCGTTAAGAGTGCGGAAAAGATCAAGAGCATAGACATCTGTCATTGCGGCCATATGGTCCACCACAGCCTGCAGTCGCAAACTCAGATGTTCTGATCTCACGTCATATTGCCGAGGCACTTTCTCAAGCAAAAGTCTTGAATAAGCCTTTTCTGGTTCGACTACAGCTCCCACAAGATTTTCCATCAGATAAGTTATAATGCGGTTGCCGGCCAGTTCGATGTCTACCACCTGAGGTGCATTGTAGATCTTGGCCCACGCCGTATCGCTGCATCTTGCATAGGCGTCGCTGAGTCTGCCTTTGATATTGTTTACGAGACATCCCTCATATTCTCCGGCAAGAATTAACTTTTCGTTGTCGGCAAATTCCTTCGAGCAGCCCCCTACCAATGCTCCGATCACTTTCGATCGCATATATCCCACCTGCTCATTAGGATCGTCAAGACGTTTCATTGAGTCGGTCATATGCAGCTGCTCTTTCTCGTCGAAGAAATCGAGAAGAAGGCGTTTCACTTCATCTATGGAAAGGATCTTTAGTTTGTGGGCATCTTCGATGTCCATGATCTGATAGCATATGTCATCAGCCGCTTCCATAAGATACACGAATGGGTGGCGGGCATGTATGCCATGTCCGATTTCCGGGATGCCGAGATCATCAGCGACTTTCAGATAGATATCTTCTTCCGTCTGAAAATATCCGAATTTCCCTTTTGTGCCCGCGAGAGTGGATGGATAAGGATATTTCACCACAGAAGCCAAAGCGCTGTAAGTCATGGCATATCCTCCTTCGCGTCTCCCTTCAAACTGATGGGTGAGCAGCCGGAAAGAGTTGGCGTTCCCTTCAAAATTTGCAAAGTCGCTCCATTGATGCTTGGTAAGCAACGGCTTAAGGGTCAATCCCGGTCCCTCTGAAAAAAAAGTGGAGATCGTTTTTTCCCCATTATGTCCGAAAGGGGGGTTGCCAAGGTCATGTGCCAGACAGGCAGTGGCTACAATATCCGCCATATCTCGCAATTTGGCGGTCTGAATGTCTTTGCCGTGGCGGTCGATGAGGAGGTTGGCGGCTTCATTCGCCATCGATCGGCCCACAGATGAGACTTCAAGACTGTGGGTGAGTCTGTTATGCACGAAAATAGATCCCGGCAGCGGGAACACTTGTGTCTTATTCTGCAACCTTCGGAAAGGGGAAGAAAAGATAAGACGGTCATAGTCCCGCTGGAAATCGGAGCGGGTTTGCTTCTGAGGGTCATGATATTGTTCGAGTCCCAGTCGCTTGTCGGATATAAGTCTATTCCAGTCCATAATGCAAAATTAATGATTTTATTTGTTAAAAAATCTTTCAGTATTGATTTTTTTTGTAATTTTGCGGAGTTTTTGCAAAGAATGTATGAATTACATCGTTCAAAAGTCTTTCTATGGCGGAGAAAAGGCATGGATGCTTATGGTCTCCGTGATGCTTATAGTGCTGGTATCCTGCGGGAATAGGACTGTTCCCGGCGGTAATGATTCCGTGTCGCCTGAAGAAAGTCAGTTTCATGCCGACTACGACATTGCGATGACGGTGTGTTCGCTGGTTGACGCAGTCAGAGTAGGCGAACGCCTTGACAGCGTTGAATATAATTTTGATGGAATTCTTACTGATGGGCAAGGCACGCCCCTTTACACCGACATAGAAGGTAATCCGGGAGAGTGGAAAGTTAGGGTGATCAATGAGTATGAGGCATCGATAAGCAATCTCTACTTAGGTGATCTCATGACCGTTGACCTGCGTAATTATATATTGAATGCTTTGCATCTCAATTCAGCCGATCTCGTGACGGCATATAGAAATCCTGTTGATGATGATGAATACATTTGGATGTATGATCTGGGAGATGCCAATGTGTCATTTTCGGAGAGGACGGTAAAGACCGACACAGAAGTGGAAGGCTTGATAATGACCATCTCGATACTTAAGAAGCCCATCTCAAATTTATGAGAAGTCTCTAAGAAGTAGCCTCACGGCGCAACAGGATGTTGCCGAAACGGCAGTGCAGGCAGTCGTGGCGTTCGCAGTATTCCTTTTTCAGATGAATGAGCGCTTGCGAAGCGGCGGCGTCCTTTGGGTTGAACCCCAGTCTTGTCCATTCGCGGATGATGCTGTTTTTTTCCGGAGGCAGGGACAGCAGGATGTTGAAAGCCGTTTCCTTCATTTCATGGTCGGCATGAAGAAGGGAATAGGTGTAGAGAATCGGGACGGCTACATTGATCAGCAGAATATTTATGCTTGAGTCAGATAATGACGATGGATTGGCTTCTGTCTGAAAGTCACCTCCGAAAGTAAGCCTGCGGCTCCAATATGGATCCACTTTCCATTTGAAGATGTCTCGCAGCTTATCATCATCTCCTCCGGCAGTCAGGATCTTGTTGAGAAGGTCGGGAGTCTCGGCCATAGCTTTGGCGAGAAGCGCGATTCTTCTGTATGGCATATTCTGAGGACGCGTCTTGGAGAATTTCCACGTCGTTTTGGGTATAGGCTTCATGGAGTATTTGCGGGCGAGAAATTGATATTCCCTGCACATCAGCTGGAATCTGCGGTCGTCCGTATTCGTCATAGGGTCGAGGAGTCCGGCTTGTCCGAAGAAAATGGCCTCCATCTGCAATATGTTGTCGGAATGGCGTCTCAGATGATTAAGGTTGATGCCCGAAGCGAGCATCTCGAAAGGGATGCTGTTGAGTCCGAAGCCGAGACCGCGTGCGAGAGTCATGAAGCATGTGCCGTTCCAGTCCCCGTTTAGCCTTTTCAATATTTCCTCGATCCGAGCCCCTTTCCGCTGCAGTCTTTCGATAGAAAGAGTCTCGATCCAGTCCGCTTTTCTTATCCTGTCTATTTCTCGGAGGCGATGTGCGCATCTTATTTCCGGACTTGATGAAGATAAATAGGCAAAAGTATGATAAAATCTTTCCGGAAGCGTCACTCTCAGCTGAGGAATCACGCTGCCGTCTTTCCTCAAGATGAGTGTATCGCTGTGCGCCACCACGTGAAGGATCACATTATCGTAGGACGGATCGGAATCATGACCATGTCTGTGCCAGTCCGAGGCCTTGAGATGAATTTCAATATTCCCGATCCAGGTTTTTTCTCCTATCTTCACTTTTGAATTGAAGAAATCAGGCCCCGAATCGCGGTTGAGGATTCCGGGGTCGATAACGCGGACGCTTTCTCCATTCTCGAGCTGAAAGGGAATCCCCAACATTCGGGTCCCCCATAATATCTGGAATATTTCCTCCATCCCTTGGTGTGTAGTGTGGAGTGAATTGAATAATTAGAAACGATATGAAATGCGGAAATCAATGGTTGGATAGACCGGAATGTGCTTGATGATGTTCATGTAAGATCCCACCTTGCCTCGCAAATTGATGAGATCATTGAGCACGGTGCCGTCATGTGTGACGACTTTCGGTGCCCCACCCCAGAATTGCACTCCCGCATCGAATGAAGCCTGCCATTTTCCGTCGGGGCTTAAAGCGCCTCCATAACCAAAGCCTAAATAAGGCCTGAATCTGTTCACCTTGGCCTTTGCGCTCACTGTTCCGTCGATGTCAGGCATCATCATATATGGAGTGCCGTCTTTGTAGTCGCCTACATGCACTCCGACTTGACCGAGACCCATTACTTTCTCTTGAAGAATCTCTGCCACTTCAGGATCAAGATAGATGCTTCCGAAGATTGGCTCAGCGGTAATATTGCTTACGAAATCTTCCGACGATATGGTCTGATACATCCTGTCATACATTTTAAGCGCCAGAAGAGAAGGCATTTCATTCATGGCGTTGAGCGATTTGCCTACATAGTTGCCTCCCAGGAAAAATCCTGCAGTGAAGTGCCAGTGCTTGTTTGCTTTGAAAGGATATACATCCACCAGAAGGCGGAAGGTGGTCATGGTCGGTTTTGACTCCATCTTGACCTCCTTGTCGATGGTCATTCCGCTCACTTGGTTCATGAGTTCCTGGATTCGGTCAAATTTATCATTGATCTTGCCGTCGACATAGCTTTCCAATCCGAAATTCATCGGGACGGTGAAAGAAGGAATCGCGTCAAAGCCGGCTCTGACCTTAGCCCACTTGGTCACGGGTGATGCCACTTCAAGTCCCAGGCCGGTTGTGCCGATATTCACAGCAAGTTCTACTGTGTTCAACACATCGTGATGGTTCATTTCAGAAATGAGTCTCTTTATATTGGAAGGTGGCCTGCTGATTGTGGCCGCATCTTGCGCATACCCGCAAAATGGAAGAAAAACTACTGTAAGAAGGATTATTTTACGTAAAAATTTCGTCATGTTGTTCAGTTTTATGTTAAATCAAGTGCAAAAATAGCAATTTTTTTTTAAATATGTGTAAATGATAAAGAAAAAATGAGCGGTTGCAGAGATTTTTTATTCGCAAAAGTGTTTTATAAAGAGAAACAAATGAAGAAGTAAATAATGCGATACGATGACAATATGTCTGCTGCTGGCCGACATAAACGTATAATTGACTGGAGACCCGACCGGATACTGCGCCGTGAAAATAAGGGCGCGGAATCGGTAGGGCTGATGGATTTTGCCATGTCTGCTATTTCCGGTGTAAAGCGTGCAGACGTGAAAAAATGGCTGAAATATGGTCATTTTGCTATCGACGGAAACGTGGCGAATGCCTTTGATGCTCCGGTGGCTCCCGGGGCAGTGGTGGAACTTAACTTAACCCGGCCGTTTGTCGTTTTCCGCCATCCCAGGTTGAAGCTTGTCTACGAAGACGAGGATATAATAGTGGTTGAAAAAGGATATGGTCTCTTGTCGGTGGACACCGAAACTTCAAGAAAAGGGAAAGTTGACACAGCCTATAGCATCTTGAGGCAATACGTAAAGTCAGTCAACCCCTCCAATAAGATCTTCATCATCCATCGCCTTGACCGCGACACTTCCGGATTGATGGTATTTGCCAAGACTATCGAGGCAAAGGAGATCATGCAGCATAATTGGAATAATATCGTGCTTGAACGAAAGTATGTGGCTCTTCTCGACGGTGAGATGGATAAGGAGAATGGAGAAATACGCAGCTATCTGGCAGAGACTTCTCAGCATGAGGTATATTCTACCGACGAGCCCGCGGATGGCAGGCTTGCCGTGACGCGCTATAAAGTGAGAAAGAAAGGGAAAGGACATACCCTTGCTGAATTTTCGCTTGACACAGGAAGAAAAAATCAGATCCGCGTTCATGCGCGCGACCTGGGATTCCCGATCACCGGCGACAAGAAATACGGCAATGGCTCAGGTCCGCTCCATAGGCTTGCCCTCCATGCCGAGACGTTGCGTTTCGCGCATCCGATAACTCGCAAAGACATGTATTTCACAAGTGCAGCACCATCTCAATTCTACAAATATGTCTAACCATTACGATTATATGCCTAAGCCGGAAGGTTGGGTTTCTCCTGAAAATCATGAGCCAAATGAGCAGAATGAGGCCCATGTCGAGCCTGTGTCTGCCGCTCCGGACCCGACCGGATCCATATCGCCTGCCGATGTTGATGAAGAGCGGCATGAGGCGGATCATGTTGAGCAGCCTCAGGATCTCTCTTTGTTGCAACTCGTCATAACACGCTGCGCCAATGTGATATCATGGATTTTTGTTCCGATGTTGATGCCGGTGTATGGCATTATTTTGATATTCAATCTCTCGTTCCTGTCTTTTGCCCCTTTCCACACTAAGTTGATTTTCACTCTTATAGTGTTTGGTGCCAACTTTGTAGTGCCATTGCTGTTGGTGTTGTTGCTTAAGAAAATCGGACTTATCGACGATATTGGCCTTAACGGGCGGAAAGAAAGGTTGATTCCTTACGTAATAATCATCTTGTGTCTTGCCGCCACCGGTTTGTTCCTATATCTCAAGATGGCACCTTTATGGGTGGCGATGTTCTATGCAGGAGGCGCGTTGGCAGGCTTGATAAATCTCTTGGTCAATTTCCGTTGGAAAATTAGCGCTCATGCGGCGGGAATCGGAGGCCTGGTGGCAATGCTGATTCAGATCACAAAAGAGGGTACTGCGGCCGGAGGCATGACTTGGTGGATAGTTGGCTCGATAATGGTGGCGGGCTTCCTTGGATCTGCAAGGATATGGCTTGGGCGGCACACTTTGATGCAGGTGCTTGCCGGGACAGCGGTCGGCTTCCTGAGCGTGTGGGCCCTGTCACTAATCTAAAGACTAAAGATTCCGGATTCCGGATTCCAGAGGCCGGCCTTTAGACTTTAGAGTTCTCTGAACTCTCTGATAACTGAAGACTCAAGACTAAATAAACGACAAATCTTTGGTGGTTTGTCGCTTTTTTATTAATTTCGCATACTGCAATGCATCTAAGAGCCCTATCTCTTTTTTTAATGTATTAAGCACTAATTTATTTTATCATTAATAATTAATAATTTATCAATAGTTAAATATGGCACAGCAAGAAAATCAGAATCAGAATCAGCTTCAGATTCAACTCCGTCCGGAAGTGGCCGACGGCAAGTATTCCAACCTCGCGATGATCGGTCACGGTCCTAACGAATTTCTCATCGACTTCATTTTTGCAGCTCCCGGTATGCCCCAGGCGCCGGTTGTGAGCCGTGTGATCATGAGTCCTGAAAATGCCAAGCAGCTTCTTCATGCGCTCAATGACAACATCAACAAGTATGAAGATAAATTTGGCGTGATTTCCCCTCGTCGTCCGGGACAAGGCGGATTCAGCAATAACTAATACTATTATTTAATTTGGAATTTAGAATTTTGAATTTTCAGATGGTTTATCTCTCTAAATATTCTAAATTCTAAATTCTAAATT
>CAMWJD010000054.1 GCA_947174515.1 uncultured Porphyromonadaceae bacterium | reverse complement strand
GTTTTTCTCCATCCTGTGCAAATTTTCCGACTCCATTCAGTCGATAAGCCTTCACCCAAAGGCATTATCAGATATCATATTTTTGATCTGAATGAAGGCTGTTTATTGTCAATTCAAAATTCTCACACAACTGGACTTCGTCTATCATAACATAATTGTTACGATCCTCTTTGTACTGATCTTCAATATAGTCATTTAATGCATGATACTCCTTTAGATACTCAAACTTTATTTTAGTAAGATCTATGTATACAATATTGGCTGAATCATCCATTCCCTTTATATAGCCGGCAAATGCTTCAAGCAACTTGGATTTGCCTGAACGTCTGACACCTGTAATTACCTTGATATCAGGAGTGTTGATTGCTCCCTTTAACTTATTAATATAAAATGGTCTATCTATTAGTTTCATGTTGGTTCATTTCCCACTTTAATAAAGTTAAATAATTTGGGAAGTGTTGCAAATTTACAAATATTCTTTGAATTGAACAACTTTTATAATTCTCTTTTTTTCATACTCTATGAAAGATGAGTTTGGCTGAATATCTTCTGATGCTTGTATGCTATTCCGATAGATTGCGATAATCTTTCATGGTTTGCCAGAGACCGTAAAGGCCGAATATGCCTCCCACGATAGAGCCGATGATAATGCTTTCGGAGCGGTCGGTAGCAAACATGAAGAATACAATCCACAGTGCCGCCACGGGGAATCCTATCAGGATATATAACAGGTGACATTTCTTGTAGTACTTGGCCATCGACGAAACTCGGGTTATCGACATGGTAAGCGGATTGATTTTCCCTGTTCCTCTCCATAGCCTATACAGTGCATATGCGTTGGCCAACATCACCATCACATATGTTATCGCTAACGGTAATCTATACTCGTCTTTTAAGGAAGGCATGAAGAAAAAGAATGCAGCAAATACGATTGCTCCCACAATCGACCAGTCACACCCCAGCCGATAACGATCCCGTATTCTGTCGAGCGACGTTCTCATCTTATTCATGTTGCCAGGATCGCTCGGTGGTATCTCCATACCAAGCGCCTTGCCCATCTCTAACCATGCCTTTCTCATCTGCTCGATGTCCCAATTCTTTGAATTCATATCAGTTCCTCTTTCCTAAATTCTTTGGTGATTTTCTCTTTGATCCTTCTGATTCTTGTAGCTATCGTATTCCTGTTAAGTCCCATCGCTGTCCCTATCTCATCATAACTCAGTTCGTCGAGCCACATCATTATTATCGCTTTCTCTTCCTGTGCAAGCGTGTTGATGACTCGATGCAACTGTTCGATAGCCTCTTTATCGGAATCATCGCTGTCGATCAATCCGAAAAGGGCATCAAGGGATTCATGTTGATGGCGGGATTGTTTTCTTATGGTCGATAAGCAGGAATTGACTGTCACACGATATATCCATGTTTTAGTAGAGGACCCGCCACGAAAACCATGCATACCTCTCCAGATATTTATAAGAGCGTCTTGGCGTAAATCCTCGAATTCGGCAACAGAACCGGAATAAGAAAAACAAATCCTTGAGATTGTGGCATTTTCCATGTCGATCAGTTCCTTGAACTCGTGTTCAAGCGCGTATGCCGCATTTGCTTCCTTATCTTCGGATAAGGAAGCGAATCTCACGACCCGATTCCAAAGAAACCTTATTCGCAGCTCCAGCGGGATAGCGATAGGAGTATATGTGAGGGTATTTGATGTCATTTTGGATATCGTTTTTCTGTTAGACTCCGATATTCTCAAAAAAGTTTCAGGAAAGTGTAAAAAATTCATCCTTATAAGCATCCTATCCTAATGATGAATAAAAATCATCGCAATTATTTCATTTTTTCAATTTAATGTGTTAAATTTGTAAACCCTAAAAATTAATCAAATGGAAGTGATAAATTTTGCAGAGACTCCCTCTGTCATCAGTCAATATATGCGCGAGCTGCGCGATGTGAATATCCAGGGAGACCGCATGCGTTTCCGCTCAAACATCGACCGGATCGGTCAGCTTATGGCTTATGAGATATCCAAGCGTATAGCTTATGAAGATGTAACGATACAGACTCCGCTTGCCGGGTGTGTTTGTCAGCAGCCGGCAGAGGAGATCGTCATCGCCACTATCCTGAGGGCGGGACTCCCGTTCCATCATGGTTTCCTGCAGATATTCGACAATGCCGGGAATGCTTTTGTCAGTGCATATCGCAAATACCATGAGAAGGGGGATTCCTTCGATGTCCTTGTCGAGTATATGGCGGCCCCGTCGATAGAGGGCAAGACTCTCATCCTCGTAGATCCGATGCTCGCTACAGGGACTTCGATGGAACTCGGCTACCGTGCCCTTCTGCGCAAGGGGCATCCTGCCAAAGTGCATGTGGCTTCCGTCATAGCCTCAGAACGTGCGGTGGAATATATCAAGGCACATTTCCCTGAAGACAAAACCACCCTCTGGTGTGCTGCCATCGACCCGGAGGTCAACGCGCACAGCTATATAGTTCCCGGTCTCGGCGATGCCGGCGACCTCGCCTACGGAGAGAAGGAAGACAACGCATGAGAATCGAAAGGCTCGATATCGTAAACTTCAAGAATATACAAGAGGCATCCCTGGAATTTTCCGGCGGGGTGAACTGTCTTTTGGGCATGAACGGCATGGGAAAGAGCAATCTTCTCGAGGCTATTCATTTCCTGTGTCTCGCCCGCCCCATGCAGTCTCTTCCCGAGTCAGCCCTTCCGCGCCATGGATCGGAAATGATGATGGTGAAGGGATCTTTCATGATGGATACGGGAGTGTCCGAGAATGTCAGCTGCGGCATAGTGAGAGGGAAGGGGAAGACCTTGAAATGCAACGGGAAGGAATATCAGCGTATCTCAGAGCATATAGGCAGGTTTCCTGTTGTCACCGTCACTCCCGCCGATCATTCCATAGTGGGCGGAGCTGCCGAGGAACGCCGGAAACTTATGGATATGGTGATATCCCAGGCAGACAAGACATATCTGTCGCACCTGATACGCTACAATCGAAGTCTCGACAGCCGCAACCGCATGCTTAGGGCCGGAGTGAAAGACAAGCTGCTGTATGAATCCGTGGAGACTGCTATGGAGGACTCTGCCAATGTGATACATTCCACCCGGGCTTCATGGGTGAAGGAGATCCAGCCCGTCTTCCGTGCTCGTTACTCCGAGATCTCCGGAGACGCCGAGAAGGCATCGATAAGATATTCAAGCATCCTGAATGAAGAGTCCCTACGTGATATTCTTGACAGCACAAGGGCAAAAGACCAGATACTCGGGTACACCTCCAAAGGAGTCCATCGCGACGATCTTCTTACCGGTCTTGGCGACTACTCCATGCGTCGGCTCGGAAGTCAGGGACAGGTGAAGACTTTCACCATCGCTTTAAGGCTCGCAATATATTCCTATCTCAGAAAGGTGTCCGGTCTTACACCGATTCTCCTTCTCGACGACATATTCGACAAACTCGACTCGAGCCGGGTAGGCAGAATAATGGAAATGGTGAGCGGAGACGACGGTTTCGGGCAGATATTCATCACCGACACCAACCGCGAGCACCTTGACGAGATACTGGGTGCCATTCATGGCGAAAGCAAGCTGTTTACGGTGACTGATGGTGAATTTGAAATAATTGATTATTGACAGTTAATCATTGAATAAATGGAACGTAGGGATGCGGTCACGGTAGGCGATGTGCTGCGCGAATGTCTGGAGAAGAGCAGCATGCAGGGGCGGCTTGACGAGGTGCGGGCTTGCGATGCATTCCCGTTGGTGGTGGGAAATCACCTTGCCTCCATGTGCGGACGTCCCTATATGAAAAACGGGATAATGACGATCGGAACTTCCAACGCTTCACTTCGTTCCGATCTTAACATGCGTCGCGGCTCCATAATGAAAGCCATCAACGAGATACTGGACAAAGAAGTGGTGAAGGAAATACTTTTTAAAAATTGACATAAGGATATGAGCGAGAAAAACAATATATTGGAACATCTTGATGCCGACGGGTTCCGGCATGCCGTTCCCCTGCAGCTGAGGTTTAACGACATAGATGTGCTGGGTCATGTCAACAACAATGCCCAGCTTGCGCTTTTCGATGTGGGGAAGACGGAATTCTACAATGCCCTGCGGGGCACCCTCGCCGACTGGAGCCGTGTTGAGGCGGTCATAGTCAATATAAACTGCACGTTCATGCAGCAGATAAGATTCACCGACCCGATGGAAGTGCGCACGCGTGTCAAGAAGATAGGGGAGCGTAGTTTTGTGCTCCAGCAGATACTGCGCAACACAGAGACCGGTCATATCTGCTCCATGTGTGAGTCGGTGATGGTGAGTGTGGACTATGCCACGAAGGAGTCTAAGCCGATTCCGGATAATATTGCCGAAGGGCTGGTGAAGTGGATGTAAGTCGGGCTCTTGATACCTTTCCGCATTTAGATTGTTATAACTTATGTAACCTGTAGGTTGCTTGCTTTTAATGTAAATTTGTATATTCAATAATAGAAAATGAATCAGATTGATGTCCATATCCGAATGGAGGCTTTCGGGAAAGACAGCCCGGAAGCGGAAGTACTTGCTAATGTGGTAGCCGCGCGCTTGGAGATCAGCCGGCTGCTTGAAGCTGAAAAATATATGGAGGCGCTTGATCGCACGATCAGTGCCCTTCAACGTCTTAAAGATTTCAAAGCGCACGACAATGAAGAGTTTAAGGCCCTTTTGGTGGCTCTCATCTTTGATCTCGCTGAGATTCACTATGAGCTCAAGGATTTCAAGAGAAGCGAGAAGGAACTTGATGCCCTCTTCAAAGTGCTTGATCCCCTTGTCTCTAAAAACTCTGAACGTTTCGGACGTCTCCACATACTCGCAATCGAGCTTTCAACACGTATAATGCGATCGAAGAAGAAAACGATCGACATGCTTGCACGCCAGCAGCTGCATGTGGATGCGCTTACTGAGAAAGTGAATTCCGGCATCATTAATGCTACAGAAAAGCTTGTCGATTCACTATGCAATGTAGGTCGGTTGCTCGCGTCTTCGGGTGATTATCGCGAGGCTATGAAGTTCTTCTCAGAGGCTATCCGCATTTCCAAGAAGCGTACCGGCCGGGTCAACCGTAAGGAAATAAAGATGACGGTGGAGATGGCTGAGATAATGAATAGAGTCAAGTCAATGCGTCCGCGTGCCGAGCGTCTGCTTGACGCCGTCCTGCCTCATGCAATTTCTTTAGGTGAATCGGAACTGGAGCAGGAAATCCATACCCTTAAGGATATGATAAAACTGCAGGAAAATATGAAAGGTTCATGGTTGAGCTCATTTCGTAATAAAAAATAAATATGTCTACAATTTTAAATACTGAGGGCTCTTTGCTTGAGATTCCGGAATTGCACGACAAGGAAAGTTTTCGTGTGGCGATAGTCACTGCCGACTGGAACAGCCGGGTCAACGACCGGCTGCTTGCCGGCGCACTTGAGGTCTTTGAGAAAGCGGGTCTCCGTGAGACCCATGTGGAGCAGTATCGAGTGCCCGGTGCAGTGGAGCTCGTCTATGCCGCCGCCCGTATAATCAAGAGTCCCAAGAAATACAACGCCATAGTGGCGATCGGCACTGTAATCCGTGGCGACACACCACATTTCGACTATGTCTGCTCGCAGGCTGCCGACGGTATCTGCCGCCTCAACTGCCAGGGTGAGGTGCCGGTCATTTTCGGAGTTCTGACAGTCAACAATCTTCAAGAAGCCCTTGACCGTGCCGGCGGAAAACTTGGCAATAAGGGCGCGGAGGCAGCGGTCGCGGCATTGCGCATGGGTAGCTTCCTTAGAATATAATTAATAAGTATTTGTAAATTATGAAGAAAATCAATTATAGCCTTCTCGCTCTCGTGGCGCTTCTCTTCGTGGCTATCGGTTGCTCAAAAAATTCAAATGATGATGCCGACTCGTTGCTGCGCACGGTGCCTGCCGATGCCTCAAGCGTGGCGATAGCAAATATTTCATACGCTATAGAAAAACTTGGGGGAAAATTGGATGGCGATGCAATAAAATTGCCGAAAGAGCACATTGAGGCGATTCGCAACAGTCAGGCATTGAGAGATGACGCCAAACAATTTATTTTGGATGCGTTGGATGGCAAGACGGGAATAGCTCTGAATAGTGTGGTTTATTTCGCTGCCGCCAGGACTTATATCACCGGCTTGCTTGACGATCCTGAAAAATTCATATCATATGAGCAGAAGCAGAATCCGTCGTTGCAGTGGCGCGATGAGGATGGCGGAAAGGTCATGGGATCTTTGGCTGTGGTTGGTAATCAGTTCTGGATATGTATCACAGGCACGCCCGATGTGGAGCAATTGAAATACTATCAGCAGCTCAACGAAAAGCAATCATATGTCTCGTCTGATGCTGTGTCGCTGCTCTCCGACACTGAGAAAGCCGTCACATTTGTGGCAGATGTCAATAAATCGATTGCCATCCTCCC
Organism: uncultured Porphyromonadaceae bacterium; assembly: GCA_947174515.1. Classification (GTDB taxonomy): domain Bacteria; phylum Bacteroidota; class Bacteroidia; order Bacteroidales; family Muribaculaceae; genus Lepagella. Next base: position 7,519 of record CAMWJD010000054.1, on the reverse strand, counting down.
GAATTCAACATACTTGCGGCTTGGATCTTCTTTGATTTTCAAGGATATGGCATATTTGGCAGGATATGCGGACATAGATAAGCAAAATATCAATGCATCTGTTGCCGTGCTTAATTCCGATATGAAACCTGCCGAACTCCTTCTTCCTGCTGAGAAAATAGATGCTTCCGTTGTAAAGTCGCTTGGGGGAGGTGGCGATTTCATCGGCGCCATGGGAGTATCGGATAAATTGGTCAAGAAGATATCCGATGTGGCTGCGACCGCTATAGGACAAGGCTCTGAGGCAGTCGCAGGAGTGCTGAAGACTATTGATGGTACTATCGCAGTTAGGGCAAGCTCTTCTCTTGATGATGTGGAAGCCAAAGTTCAGACAAATGGCAAGGATTTTGCCGACCTGTCGAATATAATCCAGAGTGTCACCGGCATGGTTGTCAGTCGCGATGGCAATGTGCTTACCGGAGTGCGTGGCAATAAAGATTTCAACGGCCCCATAACATCTCAGAAAGCAGCCGAGAAGCTTAAAGGAGCTTGGATTGGATTGATATCTGATAGTTTGATCGCACGTGATGTGGTGACTGTCTTTCGACTGGTGCCCGAAAAGAAAAGTCTTCGTCTTGATGTCGAGGCAGAAGGTGGGGTGGATGCATTTCTTAACGCATGGCTGAAATGACCGGACATATTGAAGAAATTACTCTTGATACTCTCCTCCCGCGTGTGTTTTCACGGGAGGAGTTGCCATATTCTGAGATATGGCGCAAGAAAGTGGTCTTTCATCGTGGCAAACGATATCTTGTGGAGTCTGCAAGCGGCGGCGGTAAGTCAAGCTTGGCTGCGTTCATGATGGGCAGCCGCGACGATTATGAAGGTACGCTTCTGTTTGACGGGCGCGACACCCGATCGTTATCCATTGCCGAGTGGCAGGATATCCGCCGCTCCAACATAGCATATCTGCCTCAGGAACTGGCGCTGTTCCCTGAACTCTCGGCTATAGATAATATTCGGCTTAAGGCTGAAATATCATGCGCTGCCGATATGTCGAGAATTGATCGATGGCTTGATAGGCTTGGCATATCAGACCGGCGAGACTTCCCGGCTGGAAAACTTTCAATCGGACAGCAGCAGCGTGTCGCTCTTATCCGGAGTCTTTGCCAGCCGTTTGACTTCATTATACTTGATGAGCCGGTAAGCCATCTTGATGAAGCCAACAACAGAATAGCGGCACTTATTGTAGAAGAAGAAGCCGAGCGTCAGGGTGCAGGCATAATCTCATTCTCAGTAGGAAATCCTCTTCTCGTTGAAAATTCTGAAAAATTGAATCTCTGATGGGTATTATCTCGAAACTTCTCAGAAAGAATACATCTCCCGCACGCATCGCCGGATTTGCCTTGTCAAATTTCATAGGACTCTTTATTGTAGCGGGGGCCGTTATGTTTTATATTGACGCGCGTGGCATATGGGAGGATGATGACAGTTTTATCAACACCGACTATCTTGTGATCAATAAGAAAGTCACGTCGGCAAGCACTCTCGGTGATAAGGATGCCACACGTTTTTCCGCAAAAGATATAGCCGACCTGCAGAGTCAGCCGTGGGTAAGGAGAATAGGCGAATTCAGTTCGTCTGATTTTAGGGTTTATGCTTCCGTCAGTCAGGGGGGCCGGGGAATGGAAACTGCTCTTTTCTTTGAGTCAGTTCCGGATTCTTTTGTCGATATTTCAGGAAGTGACTGGCGATTTGAACCGGCTCAGTCCACAGTTCCGGTAATGATTCCGAAAGATTATCTTGCCCTTTATAATTTCGGGTTTGCAGGCTCGGCAGGATTGCCGCAGCTGAGCGAGCAACTTCTTACGGGAATCCCATTGAAATTATATATGCGTAGTGAAGACGGTAGCCGTTCATTGTCGATGGAAGGAAGTATTGTAGGTTTCAGCAATCGGATAAACACCGTTTTGGTTCCGGATTCTTTCATGCAATATGCGAATTCATGTCTGGGAGATAATCAAAATTCAGCTCCCTCACGCCTTATAATTGATGTGTCTTCTCCGGGAGATGTGGCCATCGCTGACTATCTTAAAGACAATGGATTTGAGGTGGCAGGGGACAAATCGGGCAGTTCTGCGGCATATTTGCTGAAGGTGGTGATTGGCATTGTGGTGTCGGTCGGCATCTTGATCACTCTGCTTTCGGTATTTGTGTTGATGCTTTCCATTTCTTTGCTTATGGAGAAAAACCGCTCTGTCATATATCGTCTGCTGATGCTTGGAGCTCCACTGCGTGAAGTCGGCGCTCCATACAGCCGAATGATTATCGTAGGTTGCGCTGTGGCTTGGTTCTTCTCAATGGTGGCAATAATAATCCTGCGCTCTTTCTATTCCTCGGCGCTTGAGGGATTCGGCATTTATGCCGACGGGTTGATATGGGCGGTGTCGACGGGCACGTTGCTTGCCTTGATTGTAATAACAGTGAATGTGGCGGCAGTCAGCCGGAAGGTGAAAGGTGCCTGGAGTCTTAAAAGGAAAGATGCGTAGTATCGGCAACCGGAGATTGGTAGTATTGGTAATAGGAATTCTGACAGTTGCATTGGCAGTCGCCTATTATTTATTTGATCCGGCAAAAGTGAGGTGGATGCCACGTTGCATTTGGAGAGTGGCGACGGGGACTGACTGCCCCGGATGTGGCTCGCAGCGAATGGCTCATGCCCTGTTGCACGGCGATTTATCCGGCGCTTGGCATGCCAACGCTTACGCCCTATGCATGATTCCTGTCATAATATTCCTTTTGTGGCTTGAATTTGCCAAATCCGATCATCCGGAGCTATACGCTAAAGTCCATCACCATGTCGTAATCACGTCTCTCGTCTCCACAATCTTTCTCTGGTGGGTCTTAAGGAATCTGATTTAGACCTACTTGAATCTTATGATGCGCACACATTATCGTTTAATTTTTGTCAGCTACTTAGAACATAAGAATTATCGGATTTGTTGAAATATTGTTATAGGGTTAATCCTCATCCCTGCAACAAGTTGAAAATCTATCATTATGAGCAGAGATTCCAAAGATAGCTGTCGAGCAGAACGTAGAAATTTGGTCCATCTTCAATCATTTTTGATGAAGAGGTGGACGGTCGTTGTCCTTATGGTGCTGATTGGAGTGACGTCGATGGTCAATTGCAATCGGCCAAATCAATCATCTGTTTCTATTCCTGAAGTGAAAGTGGCGCAAGTAGACACTTCTGCTGTAAATGTATATGGCGAATATGATGGCAATATCCGTGCCAGCAGGTCGGTTGAGGTGACGGCTCGCGTTGAAGGAGTCCTTGAGAAAATGCTTTTCAGGGAAGGTTCTTACGTCACCAAAGGGCAGACTCTTTTTGTCATAGATCCTAAGCTGTATCAAGCGAGGGTGGATCGATGTCAGGCGCAGCTTGATCGCGCTAAGGCTTTGCTGGATAAAGCGACTCGGGACCTTAACCGGATACGTCCGCTCTATACGCAAAAAGCCGCCTCACAACTCGACCTTGACAATGCGGAGGCAGCGGTAGAATGTGCCGAGGCAGATGTGGAAATTTGCAAGGTTGATCTTTTGGAGGCAAAGATCACCCTCGGTTATACTCGTGTTGTAGCCCCGATTTCAGGATATATCTCTGAAAGGATGGTTGATGTCGGAGCGCTCGTTGGCCCCGGAGGACGTTCTTTGCTTGCTACAATTGTCAGAAGTGATACTGTGTTGATAGATTTTCCAATGACTTCGTTGGAATATCTCAACAGTAAGGACCGTAACGTCAACATAATGTGTGAAGATGGCAGGGAATGTTTCGATCGTCTTCCGTCTTACGTAAATATAAAACTTGCCGATGGTTCGGAATATCCATATAAAGGAGTTGTTGATTTTGCGGATCCGGTTGTGGATACTAACACCGGCACATTCACGGTGCGTGCGGAGATGCCAAATCCCGATGGGTGTCTTCTCCCGGGAGAGACTACAAAAGTGAAGGTGCTTCTTGATTTCGTAAAAGGAGCTATGACTGTGCCTGAAGTTGCTGTGCGTGGAGAGGGAAATGATAAATATGTTTTTGTGGTTGCTTCCGAAGGGACGGTGGAGAAACGTCAGGTTTCGTTAGGACGACCCGCCGGAAAAAGGGTCGTTGTCACCGATGGCCTTAAAGCAGGGGAGATGGTGGCTATTGATAAGTTCGATTTGCTTGCGAATGGAATTGTGGTTAAGCCTGTAAATTCTAAAGGAGCGGCCGGTCCGCAATAGGAGGAATCAAAATGAAAGGGTTAACGGCTATTGCAATTGCCTTGACAGCGATATTGCTGTCGGCATGTTCCGGTATCAGAGGGCTGAAAGAGCCATATGTGCATCATTTCGATGATTTCTCCAAGATTGATTATGTAGATTCTCTCTGTCTTGCTGATCTTGAATGGTGGAAATTCTATTCAGATTCTACGCTTTGTTCTATTCTTGAAAAGGTAGTCTACAACAATCGTGACCTTCTTAAATCTGAAGCGCGTCTGGAGCAGCTGCGCCAATTATACGGCATATCAAAGACCAATCTGTTGCCGGAAATAGGATTTGAGGCATCTGCAGAATACGAGACTGTTGATTTCGGTGGAAAAGGAGCTACCACAAGTCCGACCTATAAGCTCGTTATTCCGGTGACATGGGAGATAAATCTATGGGGTTCGCAGATATGGGCCCGAAGGGAGGTCGAGGCTGAATATCGTGCCACGGAAGAAGACAGCAGGGCTTTGAAAATGGAGCTTATTGCTGAGGCAGCTGACGCTTATTATACTTTGATGGCATTGGAAAATGAACTCTCTATCGTGCGGCGCACTATGGAGACACGCGAGGAATCTGTCAGGATAGCTAAACTTCGTTTTGAAGGTGGCCTCACTTCAGAGATGCTATATAATCAGACGTTGGTGGAATACTCATCGGCTGCCGCCATGGTGCCGCAGTTGGAGCAGAAGTGGTTTGAGACACGCGATAAACTGACACTTCTTATGGGAGAGGTGCCTCATGACATAGATCAGATAGGAAAGTTACCACAGACTTTTGTCGGTCCCGACCGGCTTCCGGCCGGTTTGCCATCCGACTTATTGAAACGTCGTCCCGACATCCGGGCTGCTGAGCAGAGACTCAATGCGGCGCGTGCTAAAGTCGGCATGACTTATGCCGACAGATTCCCGTCATTTCGCATAAGTTTGGTTCCGGGAGTGGAAAATGATGGCCTTTCGGGTTTCTTAAAATCGCCATATTCCGACGTCATTGGTTCGTTGGCCGGTCCTATTGTAGATTTTGGAAGACGCAAGAAGAAATACAAGGCATCTATTGCCGCATATGATGAGGCGCGCCTTGAATATGAAGATGTGGTGCTGAGAGCATTTACTGAGGTCAATACAATTCTTCACGTCTATTATCATGTGCAGGAATCTTATAAGCGCACGAAAGAATTGAGGGAGGCTTCAGCGCAATATATGCAACTCGCTCTACTGCAGTTCCGATCGGGAATGCTCAACTACATTGATGTGCTTGATGCCCAAAGAAGTTACTTCGACGCGCAGATTGCTTTCTCCAACGCTATCCGCGACCAATACACAGCCCTTGTCAATATCTACAAGGCTCTGGGCGGAGGATGGCGCGACAATCCCAATGACCGTCATAAAACTGAAATCGTAGATTAATAATCAACTTTTGCGACCTTAATAAATCGAACGCAGGGATCGCTGAAGAGTGATATTAGATTATAAATTTTTATACCCTCAAAAATTTTTTATCGGACAGCAATAATATGCAATACCCACTTTTTGATGTTTTTTTCTCATTGATATTCTTTTGGAAGATTGCTATTTTTTGTGTCTTCTTTTTGTGGGGCAGTGCAGGAGTGAAATATCCGGAAAGTTCGGTGTAATGGAACCGGAACGGTAGGGGTTGGGCTGTTAGGTTTTGAAAAAAATTATAATTTATTTTGCTGTTCCGGATTTTATTTGTAATTTTGCAATGTGAAACGCGCGCGATGTGTCGTTTTCATTCGGGCGAATACCAGAGTGGCCAAATGGGGCAGACTGTAAATCTGCTGGTTAATACCTTCGGTGGTTCGAATCCATCTTCGCCCACACGTCATTCATTCATTTATTTTTTTTCGCGGATTCCTTATGGATACCGCGTTTTTTTTATTATTTTCACCCGGGTGTAACTATCCGTATCAACTCAGCGACTAATATAGAAAAAGAATCCCAATGATTACGCTGACCATCCCGAACATTACAGCTATACCGAGAATATTGCTCCGATTCATTACAGAGCTTGTGATGAATTTTGCGGAGGCGTTAGATGTAGTTCCTGAATCGAAGCGGCTTGAACGCCTCTTTGCTGATACAGTGCATGCCCATGACCCTATGATCCGGCGTATATGTCTCGGATATGCCGTCAACACACAAGATCTTGAAGACCTTTATCAGGATGTCCTTGTAAACATATGGCGGGGACTTTCTTCTTTCAGATCGGAATCATCCATCCGGACATGGGTGTATCGCATTACTCTCAACACCTGCGTTTCCACCATTCGCGCCAGAAGCAAGAGTCCGGCGCAATATTCCCTCGATGATGTAATATGCATTGCGGATGATTCTCAAGATAAAAGAGATGCCATCAAAGATCTATACGAGTGTATATCGACCCTAAATGCAATCGATAAGGCAATCATGATGATGTGGCTCGATGAATATTCCTATGATGAGATTGCAGACACAATAGGAATTAAACGCAATAACGTAGCAATACGCCTTCATCGTGTCAAAGAAAAACTTCGCGAAAAATACAACAATTAATCCCCCTATCCCGCTATGAATGATGAAATGAAAAAAAATTGGCAAGCAGCCAACGTCACCATCCCTGAAAAGTCTGATACATTTGACTCTATCATGAATGGCAAGAGGAAAACCGCTCTCCAAAATCTTGCGCAGCGCTATCGGTGGTTTTCAAATATGGCATTGGTATTTCTTTTGATAGTGCCTATAAATTTTATGAATCTGCATATTTTCCCTGACATGAAAGGAAGAATAATCATTGTGATATGGTTTTGCAGTTTCTTTGTAATTTGTTCTGCGATGGACCGCTGGCTATTTCATGGCATCGAGCAGATTGATGTGGTGACAATGCCTGTGTCAAAAGTGGTGGAAAAAGCCTTATACTACCGTAAATGGCATATTCGTTTTATTTTTATGCTTTTCCCGATGGCTATTGGTTGCCTTGCTCTTCTTGCTTATTTTATAGACGACACTTATATGCGTCTTGGTATGCTGACGGGTTTCCTGGTAGGCGTGGCGTTAGGCATCCGTCAACTCCTTCACTTCCTTGCCGACTATCGTGCTATCACCACCGGTAAATAGTCTCTCATTCCCTAATAGACCTATTAGGCATATTCGACTAATATTTCAAAAACTAAAACCCAAAACAACCCCGGCGCTCGTCTCGCTCACTGCGGGCACGAGCGCCACTTCATGTTTCTTCATAT
>CAMWJD010000053.1 GCA_947174515.1 uncultured Porphyromonadaceae bacterium | reverse complement strand
ATCTTCAGAGATGATCGGGATGCCGAGTTTCCCGCATTTTTCCAGTTTCGCGGGTCCCATATTCTCGCCGGCAAGCACGAATGTGGTTTTCTTAGAAATACTTCCTACGTTCTTACCTCCGTTAGCTTCTATCATTTCCTTATATTCTTCGCGACTGTGATGAACAAAAGTGCCTGATATCACTATGGACTGTCCTTCCAAAGCAGTGCCGGCAGGCAACATTCTCTCTTCACTCAGCTGCATCTGCAATCCTTTTTCAGTCAACCTTCGGATATTCTCAACATTAACCGGATCGCGGAGATAGTCGAAGATGCCTTGAGCCATAATCGGACCTACATCGGGAATAGCCTGAAGTTCCGCCACGCTCATCGCCATCAATCGCTCCATGCTTTTCACACTTTTAGCTACTCTTTTAGCATTGGTCTCTCCGACATTCGGAATAGACAGAGCATACACCACCCTTTCGAAAGGCACCGACTTAGACGCTTCGAGGCCATTGAGAATCCTTTCCGCGCTCTTATCTCCAAAACGATCGAGAATAGAAAGTTGCTCTTTTGTAAGATCGTAAAGATCAGCTGAATCGGTCACTAACCCTTTATCATATAGAAGTTCTGCGGTCTCTTCGCCGACACCGTCTATATTCATCATCCTCCGGGCGCAGAAATGCTCGATGCGTCCTGTAATCTGAGGCCGGCAACCATATTTATTGGGGCATATCCATGCCGCATCCCCCTCTTTGTTTACAAGCGGAGTGCCACATACAGGACAATGACTGACAAATTCCACAGGTCTGCTGTCAGGATCGCGCCTGCTTTCATCAACTCCCGTAATCTTTGGTATTATTTCACCTCCTTTTTCCACATAAAGCCAGTCATGATCGTGAATCCCGAGCTCCTTTATTATATCTGCGTTGTGCAGGGATGCTCTTTTGACAATAGTTCCTGACAGTAACACCGGCTCAAGATTAGCTACCGGAGTTACGATACCCATCCTTCCCGTTTCGAAACTTACGAAGCGAAGCTGAGTGCAAGCGTTTTCGGGATTGAATTTAAATGCCACGGCCCATCGTGGAGACTTCGCCGTATATCCGAGATTCAACTGCTGTTTCAGCGAATTTACCTTGAAAACCAAGCCATCTGAAGCTACCGGAAGTTCCTTCCTTGCAGAATCCCAATAATTTATATATTTATCCACTTCTTGTCCGGAATGTAAGATTTTCATCTCACCCGAAACCTTAAATCCCCATCTTTTAGCAGCTTCCATATTAGCATAGTGGGTGTCGTAAGGAAGATTGTCGGATAAAAGATAATAAAATCTGGCATCAAGCTTTCTTTTAGCCACTTCACGCGGGTCCTGAGTCTTCAATGTGCCGCTCGCCGCATTCCGAGGATTGGCAAATAATGGCTCTTCATTATATTCCCTTTCCTCATTAAGCTCATCAAACACTTTCCAAGGCATCAGAATTTCGCCTCTGATTTCAAATTTATCAGGCCAGTCGCCAGGTTGAAGCACGAGGGGTATGCTCTTGATGGTCTTGACATTAGCAGTCACATCATCGCCTTGAGTGCCATCTCCTCTTGTGACAGCCCGCACCAGACGTCCTCCTTCATATATCAATGATATCGAAGTGCCGTCATATTTGATTTCTCCCGTAATTTCAAAATCCTGTCCTTCCAATCCTTTCTTCACCCTATCAAACCATTCATCCACTTCTTCTATGCTGTAGGTATTGGCAAGCGAGAGCATCGGACGCTCATGGACTATATGATCAAAGCCCTTTGAGAGATCCGAGCCTACTCTTTGAGTTGGCGAAAGGGGATCATAAAGTTCAGGATGTTCTTTTTCAAGAGCTTCAAGTTCTTTCATCAGCATGTCGAATTCCTTGTCGCTGATATCGGGCTGATTCAGAACATAATAATTATGATTATGAATATTGAGCAAATTTCTAAGCTCTTTTATCCTCTCTTTCTCATTCATGACCTAATCATCTATATAGTCGTATTTTACATCCCATAAAAAGAGTGCTTCCCCGGGCATAGATTGTCCTGCTGAGCAACGGTCTTTTCTCTCTATTATTTCTTTAAAATCCTCTGTCGATAATTTACCGCGACCTACATCGACAAGCGTGCCGACTATCGCTCTTACCATATTGCGGAGAAATCTGTCGGCAGTGATAGTGAATACGGCGAGCTTCTCCCCTTCCATTTTCCACTCGGCACGCGTCACTTTGCAAATATTTGTTTTCGCATCGCTATGAAGCTTGGCAAAAGAAGTGAAATCGCCCGTTTCCAAAAGCGTATGGGCGGCTTCATTCATTTTGTCAAGGTCCAATCCCATCGGACAATGCCATGAAAGCGCATATAAAAAAGGATTCTTCTCAAACGTTACAAAATATTTATATGTCCTTTCTGTTGCGTCAAATCTCGCATGGGCATCGGCAGCAACTTTAACTATGTCATAAATTGCAATATCTTTGCCTACAAGGCGATTTAGCGAAACCAAAAGTTTACCCTTTTCAGTCAATTCACCTTCATAATCAAAGTGGGCATACATGGTCCGGGCATTCACTCCGGTGTCGGTGCGACCCGCACCGACAATCGAGATGGATACGCGAAGCACAATCGAAAGCGCTCTCTCCACTTCCTCCTGTACACTGTTGGCATTTGGTTGTATTTGCCATCCGTGAAACGGAGCTCCTCTATAACCCAAACGAATGAAATAGCGGTTCATTAATATTTTCAATATCTTTCAAGATATGTTATTCCATACAGACCGGACTTATATATGTTGAGAAACTGACGTCCTTCTTCAGCCGTGATTTTTCCAGATTTCATAGACTTGGAAACCCAAGTCTCAAGATTACGCACCAGCTTTTTGGGATTATATTCTACATAATCCAACACATCGGCCACAGGCTCTCCGTCGATCACTTGCTCTATTTCATATCCGTCTTTGTCACATGTGATATGTACTGCCGCCGTGTCACCAAACAGATTATGCAAATCTCCTAAAATCTCTTGATATGCCCCTACAAGGAACACACCGATATAATATGGTTCGCCCGGACGCAGCTGATGCACGGGAAGCGAATGGCTCACCCCCTGAGGCGCCACAAAACGATTTATCTTGCCATCCGAATCGCATGTGACATCTTGTATCGTACATTCCCTGGTCGGTTTCTCGTCAAGTCTGCTTATCGGCATTGTCGGAAACATTTGATCTATAGCCCAGGTATCCGGCAATGACTGGAAAAGAGAGAAATTACAGAAATATTTTTCAGGAAGCATACGTGCCACTTTACGCAATTCTTCCGGCGGATGCTTCATGCTCTTCGTGATGTCGTGCACATCGCGGGCCACACTCCAAAAGAGTTTCTCTATCTGAGCGCGTGTAGTAAGGTCAAGGAGTCCAAGACTGAACAGTTCAAGAGCTTCTTCCCTGATTTGTAGAGCATCATGCCAGTCTTCAAATACTCGTGAAGAGTCTATTTTATCCCAGATATTATAAAGTTCACGAGTCAATTCATGCGCTTCTTCAGGAAGGACATCATTGTCATTCCATATCGGGAGCTGAGTCGTCTCCAGAGTCTCGATAATCAATATGGAATGGTGAGCGGTCATGGATCGTCCCGATTCAGTAATAATGTTTGGCTGGCGAAGATTGTTTTTCTTACATACGTCCACAAGCGCCGACACTGCGTCGTTAGCATACTCCTGAATCGAATAATTCATCGAGTTTTCTCCCGACGAAGAGCGTGTGCCGTCATAATCAACACCAAGACCGCCTCCGATATCTACAAAATCTATTTCAAATCCTGCTTTCGAGAGCTGCACATAGAATTGCATCGCCTCTCTTAAGGCATTTTTTATCCGGCGTATTTTCGTGATCTGGCTTCCTATATGGAAATGTATGAGTTTCAGACAATTCTTAAGCTTATTCTTATCAAGGAATTCCAACGCATCAAGCAACTCACTTGAATTAAGACCGAACTTACTTACATCTCCACCCGACTCTTCCCATTTCCCGCTTCCGGCGGAAGTCAACTTGATGCGTATTCCAATATTCGGCTCCACTTTCAAGCGCTTTGCCACTTTATGAATAAGCTTCAGCTCATTTAATTTTTCCACCACCAGATAGATTCGGCGTCCCATCTTTTGAGCGAGAAGAGCCAACTCGACATAATCCTCATCTTTATACCCATTGCATACGATAAGGGAATTTTCGTGGGTGTTGACGGCAAGCACAGCATGCAATTCCGGTTTTGAGCCGGCTTCAAGACCAATGTTATATTTATTGCCATGACTCACTATCTCTTCCACCACCTGACGCATCTGATTCACCTTGATCGGATACACCAGATAGCTCTCTCTCTCGAAATTATATTCTTTACTTGCGGTTTTGAAGCAACTTGTGATCTTTCTTATCCTGTCGTCCAGTATATCCGGAAATCTAAGAAGCATGGGAGCCGAAATATCACGCAGTTTCAATTCATCAAGCACATGCCGAATATCTACGGGTGCATATCCATTTTTGGGAGTCACTTGCACGTGTCCACTTTCGTTTATGCTAAAATAGTCGAGACCCCAACCCTGGATATTATAGAGTTCATTAGAGTCTTCAATTCTCCATTTCCTCATGTCGTCTTATTTGATCTTTTTTTGATTTGTTATCACTGTAGCCGGCCAAGCATCTCGAAGATATTGGCGTATATTTCAGTCCGCTTACGCGTTATATTGAATTTATCGGTATATTGCCTTGTCCGGAGCGTACCCTCCACATAGAGCTTCGTGCCTTTGCGGATGTAGCGTTCCGCATATTTGGCATTATCTCCGGTCATCACGATATTATGCCATTCGGTCACTTCAGTCTGACCACGCAATTCGTTTGTGGCAAGTGAAAAATAAGCTACCGGGAAATCTTTTTCCGGATATCTCACTTCTGGATCTCCTCCCACATTTCCTATCAATATTACTTTATTCACACTCATATAACTCAGAATTTATGGGCTTTCAGATATAGTCCTGTCCGCTCGTGAAGCCCAAATAACAGATTCATGATATGCACCGCATCACCGGCGCCTCCTCTCATCCGGCAGTCAGCAATTACCGTGATTGTCAATCGATCGTGCGAATGCTTCTGCAATGTCACAAGTGTTTTTTGGGTACCCTCCACTTCATCTCCCGACATGGCGCCGGCGACTTCATATGTGAAATTATGATCGTCATAGCAACTGTCGAATATTTTAAATACTTCCGCTATATCAAGCAGACAAGGCACTTCGATATTTATTTTAAGACCTCTCTCCGACACTTCTTCTTCCAAACGGCGCATGATGATATCACCGTCAAAAGAATTCTGGGTCTTCCTGAGCACATGAAGTATTTCTTGACGCACCATTCCTATTTTCTCTTCCGTGTCAATATCCGGAGGGCAGGCATAGCCGACGGTGATATCACCCTTGAGCAAAAGATGTTTCGCGAGCGGATAAAGTCCTATGATAGCGGCAGCCGCTACCGATCTTGGCACTACAACGCGTTTGCATCCTCTGACGAGTTGTTTCCTATTGATCTCCGGCAATCCATATGCCATCTCCAATGCTTCGAAATCAAGTGAAGGACAGTGCGACATATCAATGATCCTAAGTTCCGGCCAGCGGTCGGTATTCATCCTGAAGCGATCAGCCACATCTGAATGAGCATCAATGAATATAACATCAAGCTTCTGCGGATTTATATCGGGTGAAAACTCAAGATCGCACTCCCCTGCAAGTCCATGATGCACAGATGCTACTTTCCTTCCTATCTTGCCCGGAGCAAATGCACTTTTCAGCTCCACATCCGGATGGTTGATGAGGATTCTGATTAATTCTCCTGCCATTGCCGTGTCTGCACCTGCTATTCCAACTCTTATCATATATCTTCGTTTTTAGTGTTATACCGGGAGTATCATGGAAAGTACTTCAATTGCCTTGTCGTGAGATACACCTTCTCTAAGAACTACAAACACTGTATTTGCACCTGCGATGGTCCCGGCTATCTCCGGCGCATTCAGCATGTCGATATCATATGCGATTCCGGAGGCATACCCGTTTCTTGTCAGCATGACACCGATATTTCCGGAAAATTCAAGCGAAATGAGTCCATTTTCTCCCCGACGAAACAAATCAGCTTTCTGACTCCCGGACCCGGTTGAAATGCGCGCTGTCCTCGCATCAGGCAGCATATAGGCATATTCTCCATGCTCCAAAGGCACTTTTGTGGTCTTGAGCATCTTTAAGTCTCTCGACAAAGTAGCTTGGGTCACAAAAATACCACGCTTTGCCAACATCCCAAGCAATTCTTCCTGGCTGCCGACATTATTGTTTTTAATGATTTCAATAAGGGTTTCGATTCTCTCGTTTTTTCTGCTCATATTTCATTCAGCATTTCTGCGCCTTCGTTCCAATTCCAATTTTATTTCGGCAGCCTTCTCATAATCTTCATTTTTGGCGGCTTCTTCCATCATATTCATCAGATTGGCATCCGTCACATCCTCATATCCTGCGTGTCCCGGTTTTGTCACCCTTGCAATCGCCTCACGTGCCGGTATGGATTGTCGGGAAGCGACCTTCACACTTCGCTCACCGGCTGATTCCTTTTCTATCCCGCATTTTTCAAGAAGCGCTTTGGTGGTATATATTGGAGCATCGCTTCTCATCGCAAGCGCGATGGCATCGCTCGATCTTGCATCCAGTTGATGTCTTTCATCCCCTTTTATAAATGTGATATCAGCCGTAAAGATACCGTTCTCAAGCTGTTTGATGACCACTGACTCAATTCCTATTTCAAAAGATTTAAGAATTTCAGATGTAAATTCATGTGTCAGGGGACGCGGTGTCTTGATTTTTTGCAACAGACATTCTATCGATTGCGCTTCATTATAACCAATAATAATAGGCAGTCTGCGACTGCTCTCTTCGTCTTCAAGCACCATCGCATACATTCCGTTTTCAATCTGATTATATGTCACTCCGATCACTTTGATTCGGACCAAATCATTTTCCATTTCGTTTATTTTTTGAGTCATTGACTATCATTCCCGATCCAAGACATATTTTTCGGTCAGGTGTATAGATGATGCAATATTGTCCCGGTGCAATTCCCTGAACTTCAGTGTCCGATTCAAGCAAATATCCCTGATCTTCGGTCTTCCGAAGCTTTCCGTCAAGAAATTCGGGTGTATGCCGTGTCTTAAAAGAAATTTTTAAGTTAGCCTCGCTATCCTTCCAGAAATCTTTACATTCAAACGGATTGACAGTGATCCAGTCTAATTCCGCCATACCGATTACTTTTCCATACTGAAGTTTCGTATCATAGCCATGACTGACATAGATCACATTATCGCGAATATTTTTCTTCACCACAAACCATGGGCCTCCGCCGAGGCCAAGGCCTTTTCTCTGCCCGATAGTGTAGAACCAATATCCTTTATGTTCACCGATTTTTTTCCCGGTTTCTATTTCTATGACAGGCCCTTTCTTAGTGCCGAGTTTACGCTCGAGAAATTCACTATAATCGATCTTTCCGAGGAAGCAGATTCCCTGGCTGTCTTTTCTCGTTGCATTAGGAAGATCGGCTTCACGCGCGGCCTCCCTCACTTCTTCCTTAGTCATATCACCCAGAGGGAAAATGATATGACTTAGCTGGTCATAGCTTATCTGAGCAAGAAAATCAGTCTGGTCCTTTACCGGATCAGGGGCTGTGGCAAGCCAGTATTTACCGTTTTTTTCAATTACTTTCGCATAGTGGCCGGTAGCCGTCTTATCATATTCCTTTCCCCATCTGTCCTCAAAAAATCCGAATTTTATTATTTTGTTACACATCATATCCGGATGAGGAGTCAACCCTTCTTTGACAGTGCGAAGCGCATATTCCATCACATATTCCCAATATTCTTCATGCAGAGACACTACTTTGAATGGAAGATTATATTTTTTTGCGATGAGCGTGCACATCTCGATGTCTTCTTCTGCGGTGCACTCACCCTCTCCGTTATCCATGCTGATACGGATATAAAATAAGTGCAGATCGTGGCCTTGTCGATAAAGTCTGTCGACGGTCACTGCGCTGTCTACGCCTCCCGATATTAATACTGCAATTTTCAATTTCTTGTGATATTATTATTTTTACACTTCTTCCAATTCATCTTCACTGCTGTCAGTGGAATGAAGCAAATGGAGCGACAGGAAGTAATCAACCGAGATTTTTCCCGGACCGACAAGGATCAGAAAAAAGTATATTCCTAAGAACATGATCGGAAGATATCCGGGTTGTTCCCAATTAAGTTGATAGGTGGCAGTCGACGCCACATCATGAAGAAGATAATATTCGGCGACAGTCATCGCAATAAAAGGAGGTATTATCATTCCTCTCGTGATGAATCCGGCCATGATGAACAGGCTGCACACTATCTCGATACATACCATGATCCAGAATGATGCTTCCGAACCAAGCCCCATTACAGATGGAAATGAATCGCAAAGAATGTCTGCGGCATTGAGCTGGCGTATTCCAAACTGAAGCATCATTATTCCTACAAAAAGACGCAGGAATAACCGTCCGAGATGCGTATAGCTATATCCTGTAGTGGTCACATAGATCTTTTTGGGAAGGTCGAGCACTTTATGTCGGTCCATGTTTTTAGTATTAAGCAGTTGATAAGTACCTGATGGAATTTAATGTATATATGAATACGAGATATTTTTAAGTCAGTCCGGCTGCGTTTATTTGATAAGCGTCACGGCTTTCTCAGCTGCCTGTATGGTTGAAATATGCTTGGCTTCAATCTTTCCGTCAGCCCCGACTACATAGACCTCGGGAATATCTCTGATGTCGTATATATCGCCTACCGATTCAGATGCGCCAACTGTCCAGTTAGCCGGAAAATCAGCTGTCTTTTTCTCCCATCCCGGTTCCGGATCAGGAATGATGAAGAGCACATTGATTTTCCCGTCGGCCACAGCTTTGTTGAACTCCACATTGGCTTGCATTCTCAATCTTCCCAATCTGCAATCTTCGCAGTCGGGATCTCCAAAAATGATGATGGTCGGTGTGGACATAGGGAAATATTTCGCCGGCTCTCCATTGGGACGAGTGAAGTCGAAGATATTCGGAGTAACACCTATAAGAGAATGTTCCAATTGTTTGAGCTGGAGCTCATATTTGGCGCGTTTGTTTTTGGGGAATTTTTTATTTACCAATGCTGATTTCAACATTCTCGCATACAGTTCATCAATCCAAAAGTCGGCATTCGGCCCATAAATGTTATCTTCAGCCGCCTTTATCATCTGATAAAGAAGCGTCGGATTTTTCTGCAGATTTTTCATCAGCTTATCTACCGAAGCAGTCACTTTTTCTTTGTTGGCATACTGGACAGTCGAGGCATAGACATTAAATGCGTGATTGAGTTTCGCTTGATCCACCGCATCCTGCTTCTTGATATTCAAATCGTTCCAGAAATTATCCGCGAGCCAATCACATTTTTCGGTAAAGGAAGACAGTTCCTGGGGAGCCATCGGATACTCAAAGAGCGGATCAAGATACATAACCCTTGAGTCGATCAAATCAGTAGAGTCATTGGTTTCTTGCGCTGAAATGGATAAGAAAGCGCTCATCAAGAGCGACAATATTGATATCTTAATTTTCATTTTATTTTGAATATCAAAAATTTGTTTGTTTGTATTTTTGGATAAGGGAGGGAAGAGGCTTCCGGATTATTCCGCGTAATTTCCAACCTCTCACTTCAATAGCTTTAGCAATCGAATCTGACAGTACGTCAGCTACAGAGCCGGCGAATCCTATCCCCTCCTCTTTCAATTCCTTATCAGAATATGCACGAAATTCTCTATTGAAAAAATTATCGATTTGAGATTCAATCAATGAAGAAATATAAGGATGTGACCTATTTTCACATATGAAAGGCATGAAGCTCGCTATCCACCGATTGGGAGATGGCTGCCGATATAAATGCTCTACGACATCGCTGACAGATAAGTCATACTTTTCCATAAATTTTTGTTTGACATCTTCAGGCGCCAGATCTTTGAATATATCGCTTAGAAGACGCTTGGCGAAAGCTACGCCTCCACCTTCATCATCGAGCATATAACCTAACGACACAGTTTTTCTGTCGATTTCTTTTCCATCATAATGACAAGAATTGCTGCCGGTGCCCATAATACATGCAATTCCGGGAGAGCTGCCTAATACGGCGGCGGCCGCACCTGCCATGTCACCGTCTACCTTGATATCACTGCATGAAAACATTTCTGACAGAATCGCTTCCATTTTTCCGGAAATCATGGGTGTGCCGATCCCCGTTCCATAAAAGCGAATCTTGTCATATGACTCGCCAAGTGCCGCACGCACAAGTCGCAACTCCTCTTCAATCATGTCGGTGTCATGATGCAAAGGACTAATACCGATACCCGTGTATGTTTCTTCATCATTACTTGAGGCATCTTTGAGCGTGAGTTTAACCCAATCTGTCTTTGTGGCGCCGGCATCGGCTATCAATATTTTCATTCTCTCAAATATATGTATATTTCCCACAAAATTAATAAAAACTCGTAAAATATACAAATGAAGTTGTTTAAACTTATTTACGAATTATAAAAAATTATTGCTGTCCGATAAAAAAGGAGGTCTCAGGAAAACCGGAGACCTCTGATGATAAATAGTGTATATGTTATCAATAATTTTCAGGACGCAATTCAAAGAATGCCTGGGGATGACTGCATACCGGACAGATAGAGGGAGCGGATTTGCCAATATGGATATGGCCGCATTCAAGACACATCCACATGCGGTCGCCTTCGCGTGAGAATACGATACCCTCTTCAATATTCTTGAGAAGTGTGCGGTAGCGCTCCATATGAGCCTTTTCAATTTTGCCCACCATCTCAAATTTCTTAGCTATTTCCGTGAATCCTTCTTCGCGAGCTATTTCAGCGAATCTGACATACATATCTTCCCATTCATATTCTTCACCTGCGGCTGCATCCTTTAAATTCTCCGGGGTTTCAGGCACATCCCCTCCGTGAAGGTATTTGAACCAGAGTTTTGCATGGGTGTGCTCATTTTTGGATGTTTCCTCAAAGATGTCACCTATCTGCTGATAGCCGTCTTTCTTCGCTTTCTTTGCATAAAAAGAATATTTCACACAAGCTTGAGACTCCCCTGCAAGAGCAGCCATAAGACATTCTTCTGTCTTACTTCCTTTAAGTTCTTTCATAGTTTTTATTATAGTTTATAGGTTTTTGACATCAAGTAAACAAATGTATCAAATGAAAGGTTTATAGTCCACATAAAAAAAATTTGAGATAGGCTCTGACCAATGAAGTTGTTAAACTTATACCCTATCTCATAAAAGAAGGAGCTAAACCTTAAGTATATTATCATCACATATGATTCTATGAACCTACTTTTGCTTCAAACCGGATTCTTCTGACAAGGATACAAGCTGACCGAGCATCTCCCCGGACTCAAGACGGCGCAGGGCAACCGCATAGCCGGAAGCCACTTTGTCAGGATAATGGGCATCAGTGCTTAAGATGAGTCGGGCATTGTATTTCTTCAGGAGAGGCCACCATCGTTCGGCAGGAAAAAACCTATTGCCACTATCGAATTTCTTGGTATTGATTTCTATTATCACACCTTTTTCCACACTCTTTCTTATCACTTCTTCCACCAGACGGGCATACCAATCTTGATCTTCAAGTTCTTTCCAAGCGTATGATCCGTTATCCCCTATTTTGTCAAGATGTCCGATAATGTCAAAACCTCCCGATTCAAGCATCTCAAGCTCCATTGCAAAATAAGTCTCAGCCACATAACGGATGTCACCGTCATATTCTGCATCAAGGTATTTTAGAAATCTTTCTGCCGGTCCGTCTACATCTACGGGCTTCCCTTCTTTCGTCCTCACAAAATGTACGGATCCAATTCTGTAGTCAAGAGGCATTGATCTGAAATAGTCAATGTGCGGACCAAATTCATTTGAAACATAATCAATCTCCATACCCGCCAGAATCTGCATCTTTCCTTCATATTTTCGTTTAAGTCGATCAGATTCATGAATATATGATTCGACGTCAGCGGGTTGCATATTCGCTCCCGACGGACAGCAGATGGGGCTGTGAGGTGATGTACCCCACACTGTAAAACCTTCACAATAAGCAGCTTCTGCAATTTCAGCCATACTTGCTCTGGCATCGCAAAATTCGGTATGGCTATGGTAGTTTTCCATATACAATATGATATTGAAGTTGTCAGTCAGCCGTCAATTCTTTTGTTCGGCTTTGATTATTGTATTGCGCATCTTCTTCAGCCGATCTGATTGCCAGTCTATCTGCTTTTCCAGTTCAAGAATCTGATTCTTGAGAGCCGTAGCAGAGCTTTTCTTTTTATCAGTATTGTAATATTTCATTCTGAGATTGGTAAGTTTCTTTTCAAGATCCGCATGCTCTTCAATAGCTTGAAGATATTGCTGCATACTTCTTTTAGCAGCATTACTTCGGAAGTCTGAAAATGATTTTGCAATACGTCCTCCTTCCATAGGGAAGATAAATTCCGGTTCAGATGACAATTTGTTTTGAGCGTTACGTTTATCGATGTCTTTTAATATTTTTGAATAGTCCGTATCTGGATTCTGTGTGATGCTGATATCATTGACCCTTGCAAGCGAAATGATATCATCTTCCTCATCAGGATTATAATTTCTTCTCACTTCATTGGTCTTGAATATATATATGGAAAGCTTGTCATCGAGGCAGTTTCTGTCTGTTACCCACCATCCTATTCCATTATATTCATCTATAGCCAGCATATATTCATTATAAGGAGAATTAAACGGATATCCCAAGCCCATAGGCTGCCTGAATTCTCCTGATCCCGACTCCCGTGTAGCCACGAAAAGATCATATCCTCCCATACTACCCTCTCCATCAGATGAATAATAGAGCGTAAGTCCATCTGTAAGAAGAAAAGGATTTCTGGCATTTCCACCGTCATTAAGGATATCACCGACATTTACAGGCATCTCCCATGATCCATCCATCAGGCGCTCGCTCTCCATTATCACTTCCCGATTGCCGTCATCGTTTTCCGACCACATCATTACGTCGCCCGACTCCGTAGAAAATGCAAAATCCGATATATTCCGTCTATTTTTCAGCAATGACACATTTGGATCCAAAAGCTTGCCACCATTTGCAGGCAATTTCACATATTTAAAAAATTCCGATGCAGGAACATCAATTCTTTCAATAATCTCGATTTTCTGTACGTTGTCAAGTGAATTTTCCGCTATCTCAAGCTGTATTCTGTATTTTTCAAGAAGTTCGGCACCGGCAACATTCGGCGATTTCTTCAGCGTTTTCTCATATTTATCATATAATTCAGACGCAAGTTCAAAGTCATAGTTCATAAACGCATTACGACCATCACTCAGCAAATCAGCTTTTGAAATGAAAGTCCCTGCCATGATAGCAAGCGAACCCACGATGAATCTATATTTAATTGCAGAACTCATATTCATTATAAAAATTTTTCCTCTATACATATAACAATATTACTCCAATAAATATTATAGGGGACAGACACATAAAAATTAATGTGCCTGCCCCCCGATGAAGAATATTTTCAGGAATATTATTCTGCTGTCTGTTCGTTGAGAAGACGAATCATCTCAATAGCACTCTTCGGGATACGTGTACCGGGGCCGAAGATAGCTGCTACGCCTGCATTGTACAGGAAGTCATAGTCCTGAGCAGGAATTACACCGCCTGCTGTCACGAGGATATCTTCACGTCCAAGCTTCTTGAGTTCTTCGATCACTTGCGGAACAAGAGTTTTGTGTCCGGCAGCAAGAGAGCTGACGCCAAGGATGTGTACATCGTTCTCCACAGCCTGACGAGCTGCTTCTGCAGGAGTCTGGAAAAGAGGACCCATGTCTACGTCAAAGCCACAGTCTGCATAGCCGGTAGCTACAACTTTTGCACCACGGTCGTGACCGTCCTGACCCATCTTTGCGATCATGATACGCGGCTGGCGACCTTCGCGTTTTGCGAAATCTGCCACTGCCTTGCGGGCTTCCTCAAATTCAGGATCACCCTTTTCTTCGCTTGAAT
>CAMWJD010000052.1 GCA_947174515.1 uncultured Porphyromonadaceae bacterium | reverse complement strand
GCCACTGCCTTGCGGGCTTCCTCAAATTCAGGATCACCCTTTTCTTCGCTTGAATACACGCCTGATATTGTTTTGATGATTGCTTTATAACGACCTACTACTGCTTCGCATGCATCTGAAATCTCACCCAGTGAAGCACGGAGGCCGGCTGCCTTGACTGCAAGATCAAGAAGGTTGCCCTTGCTCGGATCCTTCACAGCCTCTGTGATGTCGGCAAGTGCCTTCTGCACGGCTGCCTCGTCGCGGTTCTTGCGAAGCTCTTCAAGACGTCCACACTGTTCGTGGCGAACTTCCGTGTTATCAATCTCAAGGATATCGATAGGATCCTCATGATCAAGACGGTATTTGTTAATGCCGATGATGGCCTGCTTGCCGGAGTCAATACGAGCCTGAGTGCGGGCCGCAGCTTCTTCAATCTTCATCTTTGGCAGTCCTGTCTCGATAGCCTTCGCCATACCACCGAGTTTTTCAATTTCCTCAATGTGAGCCCATGCTTTTTCTGCGATTTCATTGGTGAGCGCTTCCACATAGTAGCTGCCACCCCATGGATCGACCTGTTTGGTTACATAAGTCTCTTCCTGAATATAGATCTGAGTGTTGCGCGCGATACGTGCGGAGAAATCAGTGGGAAGAGCGATAGCCTCGTCAAGAGCGTTGGTGTGAAGCGACTGAGTGTGTCCGAGAACCGCTCCCATAGCCTCTACGCAAGTACGACCTACGTTGTTGAAAGGATCCTGCTCTGTAAGAGACCATCCGGATGTCTGCGAGTGTGTGCGGAGTGCCAGAGATTTTGGATTCTTCGGATTAAACTGCTTTACGATACGGGCCCAGAGCATACGGGCGGCACGCATCTTCGCAATTTCCATAAAGTAGTTCATCGAAATACCCCAGAAGAAGCTCAAGCGCGGTGCAAAAGAGTCGATATCCATACCTGCGTTGACACCTGCGCGAAGATATTCAAGACCGTCAGCGAGTGTATATGCAAGTTCGATATCCGCTGTCGCGCCTGCCTCCTGCATGTGATAGCCGGAGATTGAAATCGAGTTGAACTTAGGCATGTTCTTTGATGTGTATTCAAAGATATCAGCGATAATCTTCATTGAGAATGCCGGCGGATAGATATAGGTGTTGCGCACCATAAACTCCTTGAGGATGTCGTTCTGGATAGTACCGGCCATCTCTTCAAGTTTCACGCCCTGCTCAAGACCTGCATTGATGTAGAAAGCAAGCACAGGAAGCACAGCACCGTTCATTGTCATTGACACTGACATCTTGCCCAAAGGAATACCGTCGAAAAGCACTTTCATGTCTTCGATCGAGCAGATTGACACGCCAGCTTTGCCCACATCGCCGACTACGCGCTCATGATCAGCGTCATAACCGCGGTGAGTAGGAAGGTCGAATGCTACAGACAGACCTTTCTGTCCGGATGCAAGGTTACGGCGATAGAATGCGTTGGATTCAGCAGCTGTAGAGAAACCTGCATACTGACGTATGGTCCATGGACGCATTGGATACATACCGCTGTACGGACCACGTAGGAATGGAGGAAGACCTGCCACATAGTCAAGGTGCTCCAGACCCTCAAGATCCTCTTTTGTATAGATAGGCTTAACCGGAATAAGTTCCGCAGTGAGCCATTCCTCCCCTTTCTCCACCGGAGCGGCAGCGGCGGGAGTCACAACCTTATTAATATCTATTTCTTTAAAATTAGGTCTCATGTTGGCGGATTATTTGAGGAGTTTCGCATTGAAATCCACGAGTGTGTCAAGCACATTGACGCGAACGTGGATAAAGTTTTCAATTCCCTGAGCCTTCAGCTCTTCCATGCAAGCAGGTGCGCCGGCTACTACGAACATCGCGCGCCCTGCAAGCTCCTTGTAAGCTTCAGGTGCATATTCTGCATATTCATCGTCGCTTGAGCAGAGAACCACCACGTCAGCACCCTTTTCAATAGCGGCATCGACGCCTTCTTTTACAGTCGCAAACCCATTATTGTCGATGATCTCATAGCCTGCACATCCGAAGAAGTTGCCTGAGAACTGAGCGCGAGCAAGACGCATTGCAAGGTTGCCTATTGTAAGCATGAATACTTTAGGACGGTTTGCCGCACGTTCAGTGTCAAGACGAAGTTGTTCAAACTGGCTGGCGGCGCGATCAAAGTTGAGATATTCCACTGCGCCATCCACTGCTTCGTGGCTGCAACCGCATCCACAAGCGCATCCGTCGTTCTTGATCTTGTCAAGAGCCATTTCATTGACATTCGGATATTGGTTGGTGCCGAGAAGGATTTCTTTTCTGCGAGCCACGTCGATGTGACGCTTAACTCCGCTTTCGTTCACCTTAGCCTGGATCTCTCCTTTCTTCAGCATTTCGTAGAAACCGCCGTTATCTTCCACTTCATTGAATACCTTCCATGCCTGAGCAGCGATAGAAGAAGTAAGAGTCTCGATATAGTAGCTGCCTCCTGCCGGATCCACCACCTTGTCGAGATGTGACTCTTCACGGAGAAGATGCTGCTGGTTGCGTGCGATTCTCTCACTGAATTCGTCAGGAGTAGTATATACGAGGTCGAATGGAAGAGTTTCTATAGAATCGACACCTGCAAGAGCTGCACTCATAGTTTCAGTCATCGAACGAAGAAGATTCACATGAGCATCATAGATTGTCATGTTAAATTCGCTTGTCACAGCATGAACTGCCATCTTGCAGCACTCTTCGTCAGCGCCATAAGCCTTCACTATCTCTGCCCAGAGCATGCGGCCGGCACGGAACTTAGCGAGCTCCATGAAATAGTTGGAGCTGATGCCCATATTGAATTTTATACGCTTGTTCACTTCGCATGGAGTAAGTCCGGCCTCTGTCATCAGGGTCATCCATTCTGCGCCCCAGGCAAGAGCATATCCAAGCTCCTGAGTGATATAAGCGCCTGCATTATTGAGAAGGAAACCGTCTACTGCGAAGCAACGGAGACCTTCAACGGGTTTTACAGCCTCATAAACAGCAATGGCTGTTTCTTTAATATCTTTCGGAAACTCAAGGCCATGTTTGAGAAGACGCTTGA
This sequence comes from uncultured Porphyromonadaceae bacterium, assembly GCA_947174515.1. GTDB lineage: Bacteria > Bacteroidota > Bacteroidia > Bacteroidales > Muribaculaceae > Lepagella. The sequence continues at coordinate 11,200 of CAMWJD010000052.1, read as the reverse complement.
AAGGATTAAATCCGATGCTTCCTTTGAAAGTGTCTTTTGCACCTGCCTTTTCTACGAGTGCCACAAGTGCCTGTGCCATCTCTTCAGCCTTGCGAGGGCAGCAGATGATATTCACTTCCACCTCGTTAAGATCGATTCCTTCGAGCACTGCCGCAAGATCAGATGCCTCAAGGCCACGCATGCTTATGCCAAGTGATTCCACACCCTTGTCGATTGCGTGCTTTGCATTTGCATTGATTTCTTCTGCAGTAGTGCCAAGAATCTGCTGGCGGATGAGCCAGTCGTTATTGGTCTTGGTTCCTCTTACGTAGGGATACTGACCCGGCATTGAGCCTACAGATGGAAGACCTTCGATATCTTCCTTACGATAGAAAGGCATGACATTGAAGCCTTCGTTGGTGCGCCATACGAGCTTCTTGTTGAAGTCAGCGCCTTTTAGATCGACATTGATCTTCGCCATCCATTCTTCTGTGGATACCGGCGGGAACATGTCAAACAGTTTTTCTTTCTTTTCTGCCATAATTAAATAGCTTGTTATGAATTCTAATGAATGTTCATTTCATGGTGTAAGGGCAAGATAAAGACAGGATTATGCTTTATCCGCTAATTATGACGCAAATTTAATCATTTTTTTTTGAATAATGAAATCTTAACATTATAAAAAGTTTGAAAGATTCCTTAAAAAGAACTTTCCAACTACATTTCATCTATCAGTTCATGATCCCGGCATCGGAGCACCCGAGCGGGGAAGTCATCGCACAGCTGAAGATTGTGGGTGGCCATGAGCACGGAATGTCCATTGTCGGCAAGACTATGAAGCAGGCTCACGATGGTGAATCCTGTCTGAGGGTCAAGATTTCCGGTAGGTTCGTCGGCAAGAATCAGCTTAGGATTATTAAGAAGAGCCCTTGCTATCACAATTCGCTGCTGTTCACCTCCGGAAAGTTCATGTGGCATCTTATAGCTTTTATGATTCATACCCACATCGATAAGAACGTCTTCAATACGCTGATCCATATCAGCGCGGTTGCGCCATCCTGTAGCTTTAAGCACAAATGAAAGATTGTCGTAGACCGACCGGTCTTGAAGCAATTGGAAGTCTTGAAACACAATTCCAATGTTTCTTCTGAGATATGGTATCTGTTTTTTCCTGATTGTAAGCATATCGAAATCAAGCACCTCGGCCTTTTGTCCTGAATAAATCGGCACTTCAGCATACATCGACTTGAGCAGAGAACTTTTGCCACTTCCGACTCGCCCCACAAGATAGCAGAATTCTCCTTCCCCTATGGAGAAGGAGACATCTTTTAAAACTGATTTTTCGGCGCGATGAATCTCAACGCCCTCATATGAAATTATTCCTGCCATTTTCAATCTTTTTCAGCATATTGCAGCTTTATTAGACAAACGGAAACAGCGCCTAATATCAGGAGCACTCCGGCAGCAACAAGCATGTAGCTCTGATTTCCACCAAGCAGAGAAAGCAGTACTCCTCCGAGCGCCGCAGCCACTATTTGGGGCAGACAGATGGTGCCATTGAACAAGCCTAAATATGCTCCCATATTTTCTCCCTTCAAAGAGTTTGTCAGTATAGTAAAGGGAAGAGCAAGCATGGCGGCCCAAGCGCATCCGATAAGCATGTAACTGATGAATAAAAGGTATTTGTCGGCAAAGAAAAGAGTAGAAATGAATCCTCCGGCTCCAAGAATCAAGCTGATGATATACACCATCTTAAGACTTTTAAATCTGGGAATCACAACAGCCCAGAGGACAGAGCCAATGGCTTGTACCGCAAAAAGGGTGCCTACCCAGTTGCCGGCTTCCTGATAGCCTGCCGAGGTCACATCGTCAGTGCCCCATACGCTTCCTGCGATTGCACCGTTGGTATATGTCCACATGAAGAGGAATGCTGACCAGCAGAAGAACTGAACGAGTCCGACACTCCAGAAAGTGGAAGGAGCTTCTTTAAGCAATTTTACAAGGTTGAACTTTTCGCGTTTTTCAGTCTTGCATGCCTCGATGCCATGGAAACGCGCATACTCGGCCGGAGGCATTTCCCGAATAGTGACGAAGCTATATAAAACGCATAAAATAAGGACACCGGCTCCTATATAAAAGGAATAGGTCACTGAAGCCGGCACTACGCCCTTAGGCGCTATATTACTGATGCCGACAGCAGTCAAAATAATCGGAGCGAGATAACCGACCAACGAACCTGCATTACAAAGGAAGCTTTGGATAGAATAAGCAAGCCCCTTCTGCTTTTCATTCACCATATCGCCTACCAACATTTTGAATGGTTGCATCGCCATGTTGATGGATGTGTCGAGAAACATCAAAGCAATAAAGCCGAAAACCATAGCGCCGGCCACCGTGAGGCCAAAGCTCCCTGCATTGGGCAGCAGACACATCACAATCACCGCGATCAGGGCACCCAACAGCAGATATGGCAATCGCCTACCGAGCTTACACCAGGTGCGGTCTGAGGCAACGCCGATTATTGGTTGCACCACAATACCCATAAGAGGAGGAAGAATCCAAAAATAGCTGAGAGAATGTGGGTCAGCACCTAATGTGGCAAAAATACGGGATATATTTGCGCTCTGCAATGCGTAAGCAATTTGGACTCCGAAGAATCCGAAACTGAGGTTCCATAACTTCCAGAAACCAAGATCCGGTTTTTTTATTGACATATTCCTGTTTTTATAAGGTTACGATTATTACTGTTCAAATTTTCACTTCTCGATCATTTGATAAAGAAGTTTTATCTCCACTGGCCAGATAGCAGGATTCGGGGTCTCCAATATTATCGGCATGTCATCAAAACGAGGATCATTGACAAGGCGACGGAAAAACTCCATCCCTAATGTCCCTTTTCCGATTTCCGCATGCCTGTCGATTCTTGATCCGAGTTTCCTAAGGTCGTCGTTAAGATGCAAAGCCCGAAGATAATCGCGCCCGATTATCTCGTCAAATTCTTTCCACGTTTTTTCATACCCCTCCTCATCCGCAAGGTCGTAGCCTGCCGAATAAGTATGGCATGTGTCGATGCACACCCCTATTCTCGACTTATCCTCTATTTTATCAATGATATGGGCAAGATGCTCAAACTTGTGTCCGAGATTGCTTCCTTGCCCGGCAGTTGACTCCAACACGGCAGTCACCCCGGAGGTCTTATCAAGGGTCAGATTGATAGAATCCGCTATCAAGTCAAGACATTTTTCTTCTTCTATTTCATTAACATGACTTCCGGGATGAAAGTTCAGCATCGTCAACCCCAATTGCTCGCATCTCTCCATCTCTTCAAGAAAAGATTTTCTGCTGAGATGAAGTTTTCCTGAATCCGGACTGCCAAGATTGATCAGGAAGTTGTCATGAGGCAAGATATGCTTAGGCTCAAACCCGCCGCGCTTGCAATTCTCCTTAAATGCGACAACTTCATCTTCCTGAATTGGTTTTGATGTCCAGCGGTTGCTGCTTCCGGTGAAAAGTGCGAAACTTTTCGCTCCGATTGCCACTGCTTCAAGTGGCGCATTGGCCACTCCACCTTCAATGCTGACATGCGCTCCTATATATTTCATCATAAATTCCTATTATGTTTCTACAAAATTACTAAATTTTTCGATTTTGACCCACTTATCCCACATTTTTTTTTTAAATTTGCGCATGATTTTATCCAAGACAAAACTCAGTCTATATTCCAGGCTCAGTTCGCGTAAGCAAAGAGAGAAATTAGGGCTATTTATAGCCGAGGGAGAGAAATGCGTATCAGACACTCATAAATTTTTCACTGTTGAGGCGATAATCGTGCTTGAAAAGGATGCCCTGCGCTTTGAAAATTTATATCAGCACCCAATATTTACAGTCACTGAGTCAGAGATGCGCGCTCTTTCGCAGTTTCAGTCGCTGCCAAGCATCATTGCCGTATATAAATTGCCGGCGCCACTGCAATGTGAGAATGAAGATTTTTCTAAAGGACTCACCCTGATGCTTGATGCCGTGCAAGATCCGGGAAATCTTGGCACGATTCTCAGAATTGCCTCCTGGTTCGGGGTGTCGCGGGTAGTTCTCGGAACAGGATGTGCCGATCCATTCAATCCAAAAGCGATTCAGTCATCGATGGGAGCGATTGGAATGATCAGGATTTATCAATGCGATCTTTTGCCGATAATCAATTCAAATCCCGACATACCGGTGTGCGGGACACTCCTTGATGGCACGGATATCTACACCACACCACTGTCTCTTCCGGCATTTGTAGTCATGGGCAACGAAGGCAACGGACTCAGTAATGAACTTCGACAGACGGTCAATCAGCCTCTGCTCATCCCATGTTTTGCGAGTGGTCCGCACGCGGAGTCATTGAATGTTGCAGCAGCCACCGCCATCACGGTCTCTGAATTCATGCGAAGGCATCCCCAAGAGCCCATCTCATAAAATCTTTTAGGGGCACTCAATAAAAGATGGGGCGAATGGGGATCAATATTTGCTCGATTCAAAAAAATTTTGTAATTTTGACCAAATTTGTGATGAAGTTTAACAACTTCAGCAGTAATTTCCATAATTATATAATGAAGAAACTAATTATTACAGGTATTGCAACATTGTTGTCAGTTCCTCTTGCTCACTCACAGCAATTCCCTGAGAAGCTTAACCGCGGAGCTGTCATAATGGTAGATGGCCGCAGTCCGTATCTATCATGGCGTTCATTTGCCACTGACAGTCCTGATATGTACTTTGACATCTATAGGGATGGCAAAAAAATCAACAAAGAACCCATAACGAAAACCACTGATTATCGCGATGGCAGCGGCAAGATGACCCAGACCTACACCATCAAGGCCATGATCGGCGATAATGAGGTCGAGGAGATTTCTCCTCTTAAATGGTCACGATCTCAACAACTGCAGCTCAATCGCCCTGATGGAGGCACGACACCGTCGGGGGAAACATATGACTATACCCCTAACGACTGCTCGGTAGGCGATGTGGATGGCGATGGAGACTATGAGCTGATCGTGAAATGGTATCCTTCAAACGCCAAGGATAACTCTCAGGGTGGGTACACAGGAAATACCATACTCGACTGCTATGAGTTTGATGGCACCTTGCTTTGGCGCATTGACTTAGGCATAAACATCCGTTCGGGTGCCCACTACACCCAGTTTATGGTATATGACTTTGACGGAGACGGCAAGGCTGAGATGATATGCAAGACCGGCCCCGGCTCGGTTGACGGCACGGGAGCGTATGTCAACGGCGTAGCCGATTTAGCTGATATCAAAAATGCAAACAACGCCAAGGATTGGCGCAACTCAGGTGGTCGTGTCGACGGCGGTCAGGAATGGCTCACCGTGTTTGAAGGCACGACAGGGAAAGCTATACATACCGTATATTATAACCCCAACCGTAACCAAGGTCTCGGCGGCGAGGCTGCCGGCACATTCAACTGGGGTACAGGCGGCAAGAACGACACCGGGGCCTACGGCAACCGTGGAGAGCGCTACCTGGCAGCTGTGGCATATCTCGATGGCCCGGATGCGCCACCCAGCGCTGTGATGTGCCGCGGTTATTACGACTACGCTTTCTTGTGGGCAGTTGACTTTAACGGCGAGAAACTAAGCACTCGTTGGCTGCATGCCGCCAAGTCTGCAACTCAGTACACAGTCACCGATGGCGACGGCAACATTCAGACCTATTCACCCCCTGAGGCGACTCGCGGTGCAGGCAGCCGCACCGCCTATACCAACGGCAACCATAATCTTACCGTCGGCGATGTCGACGGCGATGGCAAAGACGAGATCGTATGGGGCGCATGTGCTATTGATGACAATGGCAAATTGCTGTATGCCACAGGCTACGGCCACGGCGATGCAATTCATTTAGGCAAGATGATTCCGGGCCGCGAGGGTCTGCAGGTCTACGACATTCACGAGGCTGCTCCTTATGGTTGGGATCTTCACGATGCCGCCACCGGTGAAATCCTTTTCAGCGGCACTGCCTCCGATGATACGGGCCGTGGCATCGCTGCCGACATCGACCCGCGTTACGATGGATATGAAATGTGGTGTGCAAGCCACCCCACACCTCGCAATGCCGCAACCGGCACAGTAACAAGCAGCGCTACCCCATCACAGAATTTCCGCGTATATTGGGATGGTGACTTTCAGGACGAACTTCTCGATGGCACCGGAATCACCAAGTGGGTTGATGGAACGATCACTTCTTTAGCTTCGTTGGCCGGTTCGTCATGCAACGGCTCAAAAAAGACTCCTTGCCTGTCGGCAGACATCTTCGGAGACTGGCGCGAAGAGGTCATATTGTGGAACGGTAGTGATCCCTCGAAAATTTATATCCACAGCACGACCATCGCATCTGAACATCGTGTGCCATGTCTGATGCAAGACCGCACATACCGCATGGCCATCTGCTGGCAAAATGTGGCATACAATCAGCCCCCTCACCTCGGCTACTATCTCCCCGAATTTGCCAGCGCCGGCATCGACGATGTAAAAGCTGATAACGCAACAGGCAACTTTGAGGTCTATACTGCTGACGGCATAAAGGTGCTCGACGGCAATGGCTCCGTATGGGATACTCTCTCCACCCTCAACCGAGGCATCTACATCGTCCGCTACCCCGAAGGCCACAGCGAGAAGATATTCAAGCACTAAATATTGCAGTCCTAATTAATAACAGTCAAAATGTATGGCCCGACTACTGACAATATGGTGGTCGGGCCTTCTTGAAATGCTAATTCGGACTCAGCGATCGGATTAGAACATGGCATGTTCGATCTTGATGATTTCAAAGATTATTTAAGTTGCTTATAATATATGGCTAAGAGTACTATAAAATCGGTATATTTTTGTAATTCCTGCGGTTACGAGTCGCCCAAATGGATGGGGCGATGTCCGGCCTGCGGAGAGTGGAATACTTTCGTAGAAGAGAAGGTATCTGCAAAACAGTCTTCGCGAAATAAGGGATTGATCTCTACTGAAGGTGCCCGTCCGGTGAAACTTTCGGAAATACAACCTCTTGATGAACCCCGAATCCATATGCCTTCGGAAGAACTCAACAGGGTGCTCGGAGGAGGATTGGTAGCAGGGAGTCTGACATTACTTGGAGGCGAACCGGGCATAGGCAAGTCCACACTACTGCTTCAGAACATTCTTTCCATCAGAAACCGTCGCATCCTTTACGTCAGCGGTGAGGAATCGGCCTCTCAGCTGAAGCTTCGTGCCGACCGTCTCGGAAAGGTTTCTGACAATACTTTTATCCTTACCGAGACTCAACTTGATAAAATTTTCACGCAGATCGAGAATATCACCCCTCAGCTTGTAGTAGTAGACTCCATCCAGACAATAGCATCTGCCGACATTGAGTCAGCGGCGGGAAGCGTGAGTCAGGTGAGGGAGTGTGCCGCCGCCCTCCTGCGCTATGCAAAAGAGTCGGGAGTGCCTGTCATTCTTGTGGGCCATATCAATAAGGATGGAGCTATTGCAGGGCCTAAGGTATTGGAGCATATCGTAGACACTGTCATTCAGTTTGAAGGAGACCGTCAGTATCTTTACCGAATACTCAGGGCTATAAAGAACCGATTTGGGTCAACAAATGAAATCGGAATTTATGAGATGGTGTCGAAAGGACTGAGGGAAGTCAAGAATCCATCGGAAATGCTATTGAGTGATAATCGCGAGGATGAGATGAGCGGCATGGCAATCGGTGTCACAATAGATGGAGCCCGACCATTCCTTGTCGAAGTGCAGGCCCTGGTTTCTTCAGCGGCATATGGTACGCCTCAAAGAAGCGTGACCGGGTTTGACCAGCGTCGTCTCAACATGCTGCTTGCCGTACTTGAAAAACGAGCCCGATTCAAACTCGGACAGAAAGACGTGTTTCTAAATATCACAGGAGGGCTAAAAGTTACAGATCCGGCGCTTGATCTTGCAGTAACCGCCGCTGTGATGTCTTCAAATTTCGATGTTGCGATTCCTCGGCATGTCTGCTTCGCAGGAGAAGTCGGATTGTCGGGAGAGATAAGGACTGTCACAAGAATCGACCAGAGGGTATCTGAAGCAGCCAAACTCGGATTTGAGTCTATCTTCATACCCTCAGGCAATCTAAAAGGAATCCACGACAAATTCAATATAAAGATAATCGAGGTGAATAAAGTGACTGACGTATTTGAGAAAATCTTTCGGGGAGAGGCATGAACATAAAAAAAGAGTCAAAAACAAGAAATCATGTCAGCTATCAATCAGAGTATATACGCTAATGCGGGAGTTAGGGAATGTGAATATAGAGAAAAATCATCAATAAAAGAGATCTGCCTTTTTCTCGCCGAATATTCTGCATGGCTCCTCGGAAGCGGAGCTACTTCCATACGTCTGGAACGCAACGTCCACCGAATGGCAAAGGCTATGGGATGTATGGCGGAAATGACCATTCTTCCGCGCCACATACATATCACGGTCTGCCGGACAGATCACACAGATATCTATACGTATATTATCGCAACTCATCCTATGCCTATCAGTTTTGATATCAATACCCGGCTGAGTCGCCTAAGCTGGAAAATGGCAGATGATCATCTGACTCTTACGGATGCAAAAAAACAATTTGAAGAAATAATACATACGCCACCTACCTCTCAGCATGCAGTCCTTTTTCTTGCATCATTGGCAAATGCAGCTTTCTGCCGCTTGTTCACCGGTGACTGGGCAGCAGTAGGGGTCGTGTTTATTTCCACTCTCATCGGATTCTATCTCAAGCAGTTGCTTACGCATTTAAAAGTTGACACACGTCTTATCTTCATTATCTGCGCCTTTATTTCTTCAGTTGTTGCAAGCAGCGCCTGCCTGTTCAGTTTCGGCCATACGCCCGACGTTGCTGTCGGCACAAGCGTGCTTTATTTAGTTCCGGGGATTCCGTTTTTAAATTCTTTCAGCGATATGCTCAATGGCCATTATATATGCGCTTTCGGCAGATTTGTACATGCCGCGATCCTGACCTGCTGTCTGTCGTTGGGACTTTGCGGAGGAATGTTAGTCATGAACTTAAGTATGTTTTAACCATGTTGCTCCAGGTTCTTCAAGATGCTCTGTTTGCAGCAATAGCCGCCGTTGGTTTTGCGGCTATAAGCAATCCGCCCAAGAAAGCATATCTGCTATGCGCATTAATAGCAGCGGCAGGCCACTCCTCACGTTACTTATTGATGAATTCATCACTTTTTGATATTCATATTGTCTCCGCCAGCGCGATCGCGGCTTTCATCGTAGGCACTCTTGCAGTGCTTTTGTCACCATACGGAAAAATGCCTGCCGAGACTTGCCTTTTTCCCTCCCTGCTTCCGATGATACCGGGTATTTACGCCTACAAAGCATTTGGAGGTCTTATGATGTGTCTTTCACATGGAGTCGAAAATGAATTCAACCATTATTTCTACTTGTTCGCCGGCAATGGCCTGACATGCATCTTTATTCTTCTTGCGATGACAGTAGGAGGCACACTGCCTATTTTCTTCTTCAAAAACATCTCATTCCAAGCCACCCGATAATCACTCCATCCAATAAATAAGTAGCTAAGAAAAATTAAACGACATATGTTACTAAGTAATCCGATAATGGTCTTGATATGATACATGCGGCTAATTTTGACCATCTCGGCCTTGTCGCTCAGTCGCTTAGCTCGCTAAGCTCCTTTACTCCGCAGCCAACCTGCTTCAAAATTATCTCGCATCTATCATATCATTAATTTATCTTAACTACTTACCTATAAACCGAGAACTTCCGCCGGAGTCATACCAAGATTGGTACAGAGTACGCGAGCAACTTTCAAAGTAGGCTCAGCCCTTCCTGACAAGTAGTCACTGACGCGAGATGGGCTGACCCCAATCTTATTGGCAAGTTCCTTCTTAGTGATACCCAGATTCTCCAGATAGAGTTCTAACAGTTCTCCGATAGTTGGTTTTCCCATAGGATAATGGATTTTCTCGTATGTTTCTACGACATCTGAGACCAAAGTCAATTCCACTGCGTTTTTATCATTAGCCGGTGTATCGTCTGTCACAAGCGGCAATAATTCCTCTATACGATTCAGTGCATACTCATATTGCTCCTTTGTAATTTCCATATCTATCTCCTTAAATAGTTGAACAATCCTTTATTCTATCATATTCTTCATGAGTTCCCACAAATCGGATGAATACTCTTCCTATTGTGAATTTGACCACAACTATTAGTCTGTATCGGTTTCCTCTTATGTTAAATATATAATGCTGATTCCCTACATAGTCAGTCGAAGGAAAATCCTTTCTCAGATCAGAGAAGTTATTCCATTGGGCTTGAACGGTATCGTCATACCATTTTTCCAGAGCGACTTTGGAATCTTCACGTCCGGGTGATTCATAAAACTCTTTGAGTTTCCTATGTGAGATAACATGCATATATCTATTTTTCTTACAAAGATAACAACAATTTTTGAATTACAAAAGTTTTACTCAAATTATTTTGGAATCTGATATTTTTTTTAACTATAAACGATTAATTCGCGCTGTGGTTTTGGTAAAAACGTTAATGAGTCATAGTTTAATGATTTCGGCAGGTGTCGACTTGAATTGTGTCATCGCCATCCCTATATCAGCGTTGATATAGGTCGGATCGCAAACTGTGAATCTTCTTCCATTTATGTCAAAATAGTCACCGTTGACCGGTTCATCAAAAGCCACAGCAGTTGCAATATGTTGCGGATAATGCACTAAGACCACATCCAGACCAAGTAATTCCCGGACAAGGACTGAATAAAGAATCGCCCTGTCTTCACAATCTGAGTAAGGGTAATAGAACGTCTCATCCGGGAAAAGTGATCTCTCTATGCCGAACTGCTCCTGATCAGTCTTATATTGAAAAGCCTTTTGTACAAAATGGAGAAGGATATTTGCGGCTTCGGGACTGCGTTTGCCTTCAAAAGTTTTTTCAAGCGCAGGATAAAGTTGCTCCTTCACATCTTGACTAAGAGAGGCGTTCGCGTAGTAATTCCAATGGCTGTTGAGTGGGTAATCATTGTAGAAATCGATAAGATATTTATTGACCGTCACATCTACATTTGCCGAAACCGGATAATTTATACTGAAATTACGTGAATTTACCGGATTTACGGGGAGATTTGGTTGCTGAATAATTGCAAGAGAGAACTGTTG